>JAIOAS010000276.1:0-1879 GCA_019873725.1 Chloroflexota bacterium
CTGGTGAACGTATGGCTCAACGAGCGGCTTCAACAGGTCAAAATGCCTGCGTAGACCAGGATGAAGAATGTTAAGGCCTGGCTCAAGTTCATCCTTAACCGGCCTGCAATCTGTCTTTGTTTGATCCTCGCCGTTTATTGTGCGTTGCTCCTGCCTACCGTGTACCGCCAGGGCATCTCCTGGGACGAGCAGACCGACCTCGACATCGCGCGCGCTTACCTGAAGCCTGGCGGTTGGCTGCGCGGTTCGGATTCCGATCCAAGCCAGACGCGCCTGCCGATGGCTGCTGTCGCCGCAGTGTACGCGCTGTTGCGCACCGATGATCTGCTCACTGCACGGTTAGTCAGTTGTCTGGTCGGCGCGCTGACCATCATTGGCATGTATGTGTTCTGCAAGCGCAACTTCGATAGCAAAACGGGGCTGCTTGCCGGCGCTATGCTCGCTACCAGTCCATTTTTCCTCTCCTTTGCCAAAACCGCTTTCACCGAAACCGACATTTACGTCGCCGGCGCCTTTGTCTGGTTGTTGGTGGCGACATCCCGTCTGCGTGAGAGTGGCACGCCAGGCCGGGCGGCAGTCACGGCGGTGGTGCTGGGATTGGCATTGTCGGCCAAGTTCACCACCGTCGTCATCTTCCCGGCGATCGTTTTTTACATCCTCGCAGAGAATGAACCACGGAGACACAAAGAACACGGAGAACAAGCGGAAAATCTCTTTGACACCCGCAAAAGCATAACTTCTCGAAAGCTGTGGCCGGTCTCCGACCGTGTCACCCCAGACCAGACAACGGCGGGCACGCTTAGAGACCGGCCCGCGCAGAACAGCAATGCCAACCCGACTATACGACTGACGACTACCCGACTAACCCCACGCGAACTCCGCAACGGTATCGCTCTACTGGCGTTGATGAGCGCTGCTATCCTCTTCGGCTGGCTCGATCTCAACAGCATGGCGCCCGAATGGCGCGATGAAGCACTGCTGCGCCTGCACTTCATCCTTGCGCTTGGTGGGTGGATCGCGGTCTTGGTTTGGGCATGGCGCCACCGTCACAAGCGTGTTGCACTGTGGCTGATAGCCGGCTTCGTGCTGGCGCTGGCTCTGGGAACGGCTATGGTTGTCCCGCCGGAACACCTCACAAATCCCCAAATTATCAACAGTCTGATCGACAGATTCGAGAATGAGATGCGATGGTCCCCGGCCTTCATGGGCGAGGCCACCGCGCTGCATCTGGCCTGCGTGATCTTCAAATCCAGCCCACTGCTCGGCGTGGGCTTGCTGGTCAGCCTGTTCACTGCCGCGCTGCAATGGAAGGCCCGGTCAGAAGTGCGCTTGCTGCTGCTCATCGTCGGCTGTTATTTTCTGGGACTGGTACTGTTGCCGCTGGCGCAGACGTTCTACATAATGCCGGTGCTGCCGATTCTGGCGATTCTGGCAGCGGATCAGTGGTTCACGCTTATGGCGCGGAAGAAACCTTTAGCGATGGGCCTGGGCGCCGTGGCTGCCGTCATGCTCTGTGTTGATCTCGTGCTGTGCTACCCTGACTTCAACCTGAACGGCTACCAATGGGTAGGCGCCCGTTACATCGGAAACCGGGCGACGCTCGGCTACCGCAGCATCGTGCAGACGCCTTCGGATGGCGTGGAGCAAACGGTGCGCTGGGTGAGCGAGCACGCGCGTCCGGGCGATCGCGTGGTGGTCTATGCCTACCCGTGGCACATTGTCAAGGCAGCCGGCCGCAATTCAAAGGTGCGCTTCACGCGCGGGGAATACAACTCGGTGCGCCTGCGCCCGGATTATGTGATCGTCCACATCAACCACACCATCCGGCAAAGTTGGGCAGCCTATTTTACGGGCGAGGTCAACACGACACGCGGGGATA
>JAIOAS010000276.1:2339-6103 GCA_019873725.1 Chloroflexota bacterium
CTCTTCGTCCCCTACAAGCGACGGCAGGCGCGGCAGTACATCCCCTACGTCTTCACGCGGATGCACATGCTGCGTCTCGGCGCGGACGGCGATCTGGGGTTGCGCTATGAGAAGCTTGTCGCGCTCGACGCCGATGTGTTGCCGATCAAGCACTACGATCACCTGTTCACGCTCGCCACGCCCGCCGGCATCCTCAACGAGTCCAAGGCGCACTTCCTGGATTACGACGCGGACGGGAAATACATCATCCCGCCGAGCGTGGCAACCGACGGCACATGGCGCTGGCACGAAGCCTACAACCCCATCTGCCCGCACGGACAGCCGATCCCGCAGGCGATCACCGACCGGGTGAAAGACGATCCCAGCAACATGGGCGTGAACAGCGCGCTCATCGTCCTGCAGCCTTCGATGGCCGAGTTTGTGGCGGTCAAGGCCGACATCCAGCGGCCCGAAACCCTGCGCTACATCGGTGATCTGTTCGAGTGGCCCGATATGCAATACCTCACCATGCGCTGGTCGGGCACATGGCATAATGTAGACATCCGTTTCTGCGGATTCAGCGGCTATCCCAACCTCAGCGTGCTGTTCGGCACACACTACGCGGGTCTGAAGCCGTGGCACTTCCACAAAGCGCAGGCCATGGCGCGCTATAGCCGGTTCGAGGATTTCCAGTACTGGTTCAAGCAGTACACGGCGATGGTCACGAAAACCTATCCCAAACTACAAAAGGTCAAGCGGCTGGAACGCCTGCTGAAACAGATCCGCGAATTGAACTAAACAGCCAACAGTTTACCGATAATCCCTGGAATTGTGCTATACTGTTGGTAAACGATGTAACTATCAAAGAGAGGTGTACGATGATGGGGCAAGTCACTATAGATTTGCCAGAAACAGTCTTCTCCACACTGCGCCAACATCAAACGTGTTTGTACGTGAAATGCATAAGAAACAACGTAGTTCTGTAGCACACATCACAAAAAAGGAGTAACTCGAATCACAATGTCAGAGCCAAGTCGAATGCCACGTTATGATATCCGCAATGACGGCATGGGGCCTTATGCCGTGTTCTATTGCGAAGCCTGCGACCGCGAGTTTCGCAGCCAGCCGGAAGTTGCGGCGACGATTGCCAAAGACGTTGGGCGCAAGGCGCTGGGCGGACTGCTGCGCAACGTTCCCGGCCTCGGTAACGCGCTCGCCAGCAGCACGGCGGAAGATCCGCGCTACACACTAACAATGACGCCACAACAGCTAGAGAAAGCCTGGCGGCAGGTCAGCCCCCGCTTCCGTGAATGTCCGACATGTCTACGCGTCGTGTGCCTCTCGTGTTTCGACGAGCAGAGTGGCTACTGCAATGACGACACGCCGCGCCGCGCTGAAATCGCCGAATCGCAGGCCGAGCAGGCCGGCGCCGCCCTGAAAGGGTTTGCCAGCGCGCTAGGTTTGGGGGAAGCCTTCAAGCAGGTGAGTTCGGCGGTCAAACAAGCGAGCGGCGCTGTAGCGCGCTGTCCCAACGACGGGACGACTGCCCCGGCCGGCACCAAGTTCTGCCCGGAATGTGGCAGCCCGATGACCCAGCCTGTTGTTGATGTGTGCCCCAATTGCGGCAAGGAAACCCACGGCGCGAAGTTCTGCCCGGAGTGTGGCACAAAAATCGAGCGCCAGCCGGCCGGCGTCTGTCCCAACTGCGGCGCTGAAGCCAAAGGCGCGAAATTCTGCCCGGAATGTGGCACGAAGATGCCCTAAGGCAAAGCGCCGATATGCAACAGGAGGCGACCAAGAGGGCAGGTTAGCTGCCCTCTTTTCCTAAACACGATGAGCATCTCCCAGAAAATATTTCATCCGTGGGACCTCGATCCGGCTGCCGCGATCGCGCTGCAGCGGGAACTGGCTGCCAAAGTCATCCGCAAGACGGCGTTCGGCCCCGTGACGACCATCGCGGGCGTAGATGCCAGTTACCGTGACGGCATCGCGCGGGCGGCCGTCGTTGCCTTCAGTTTTCCCGGCCTGGATATGCTGGACTACGTCATAGCAGAGCGTCCGGTGGACTACCCCTACGTGCCCGGCCTGCTCAGCTTCCGCGAAGCGCCCGCCGTGTTGGATGCGCTGGAAAAGCTCCCGCTCACGCCCGACCTGCTGATCTTCGATGGGCACGGCATCGCCCACCCGCGCCGCCTCGGGATTGCCAGCCACGTGGGACTGCTGGTGGATAAGCCGTCCATCGGCTGCGCCAAGAGCCGGCTGGTAGGCCGGTATGAGGAACCGGGGCGCGAGCGGGGTAACTACACCTACCTCCACGACGCCGGCACCGATGGCGAGGGCAACGACATCATCGGGGCAGTAGTGCGGACACGCACCGGTGTCAAGCCCGTCTTCGTCTCCATCGGACACCGCATCAGCCTGGACGCCGCCATCGACGTCGTGCTGGTCTGCGGGCGCGGCTACCGTCTGCCCGAACCCACCCGCTGGGCCGACCGCATCGCCGGTGGGCAAGAACCCGGTATCTTGCCCACAGCGACCAGGTAAAAATTCTACCACGAATCTTCACGAATCTTCACAAATAAGGATAAAATTGGTGTGGATTCGTGTAGATTCGTGGTTGTTTTCTTGATGGGAGTAAACACTATGCCACTGAAATACGACATCACCAAAGACGACCTTGATCGCTTCGACGGACGTGGGCCGGCCTTCGTCACTTTTGGGGAAACGATGGTGCGCGACACACCCGCCGATGGCGAGCGTCCGGAGCGCACGCGCCAGGTGCACCTCTCGATGGCGGGCAGCGAATACACCCTGGCAATCGGCCTGGCTCGCTTCGGTATCCCGTCAAGCTACATCACCCGCGTGCCCGACAATCCCTACGGGCGGATGCTACGCAACATCGCCCGCGAAAATGGCGTCAACACCGAGCATTTCGTCTGGGCGCCGCCGACCGAACCCATCGGGCGCTTCATCTACGAGATCGGGCGCACGCCGCGCCGCGACACCGGCATCTACCAGCGCATGTTCTCCGCCGCCTCCAAACTCGACGCGGGGATGGTGGACTGGCAGACCGCGCTCAAGGACTGCCAGCTTTTCCACACGTCGGGCATCACCTTTGGGCTGGCGGCGCACAGCCGGTACGAGCGCAACTACCTGCTGGCGGCCTTCGAGGAAGCGATGGCGCACAAACCCGCCGGCTGTTGGGTGGGGATGGACTTCAACTACCGCGCCACGCTCTGGTCGGCGGAGCAAGCAAAGGCGGTGCTCACGCCGCTGGTCACGAATCACATCGACGTGCTGGTGACGACCATCGAGGACATGGCGAAGCTCTACGGGATGGGCTGCGGGCAATACAGCGCCAAACAGATTGACGACGGTGACATCGGCCCCATCGAGGATGACGACATCCGCGCCTTCGCCGCCGAGGTGTGCGCGCGCTTCAATACCAAAATCGTCGCCATCACCATCCGCTACCCCGACAGCTTCGAGCAACACCGCTGGGAATCGGCAGCTGCGGATGCGGACGGCAACTTCTTCCGCTCGCCCGCCGTCAAACCCGTCACCCTCTGGGATCGCCTCGGCGGCGGCGACACGTGGAACGCAGGTTTCTACTATGGCCTGCTCACCGAAAACTTCACTCCCGCTGGTATCGAAAAAGGCATCCTCGTGGGCGACGCGGCGACGCGCCTCAAGCAAACGCTCCTCTTCGACCTGCCCATCATCGATAAGGCCGAAGTTCAGGCATTAATGAAAACCGACGTGGCAGGTGGGGGAAAGAGAACGGC
>JAIOAS010000277.1 GCA_019873725.1 Chloroflexota bacterium
GTGTGCGTTGGTGTATCACGATCATAACTTGATGGTAGCACAGTTCTATAAGATTTGGATTGGATTGGTATTAGAAAAACCTTAATTTTTGGACGACGACTGAATAGTTACAAAGAATTTATACCAGGCGTATGCCAAAAGTTCCATTTTCTATCAGCAGATTAAGCAGATTTAGCAGATTATACGTTATAAACCAATCAAAAATCTGCTTCATCTGCTAAATCTGCTGACAAAAAAAGTGCAGTTTCAGCGTGCGTTTAGTATAAACCGCGAATCACGCGAATCCACGCCAATTTTTTAGAGATTCGCGTAGATCAGCGAGATTCGCGGTTTATTTTCCGAAGAAGCTATCGAACTAAAGACGACCGGACTATGTTCGAGGGAGGTCGAAGTGATCCACCACAAATACGCTGTATGGATGATGATCGGCATTGGCTTGATTCTTCTTGGCGGACTGCTCCTGCTGCCCGGCGCGACGGCGCGTTCTGCGGCTGTCCAAACGCTGCCTGCGCCCGCGTCGCCTATGGAGATGGGCGTCGCCGCGCCGCATGCCATTGCCGCGGATGGCGATCCCGCCTCGATCACCACAGACAAGGACGGCTACACCATCTGGACTTACGAGTATCCCGGCTCGTGGTGCGTGATGTATTCTCGCATCGCCTGGCCTTTCAACCTGGGCACGCAGGACCCCAGCGAGTTGAGCGATACGCGCTTGCTGCTGACGTTTGCCGAAAGGATCTGGGTCGTGGATGGGGAAGGCAGGCCGCTCTACACCGATCCCACCTGGGCCGTGGCGCTCAACGGCAAGCCCGGCGCATGGACGCAGGTCGGCAGCGCGTTCAACGGCGATTGGAACATCATCGGCGCCATCGGCACGACGCCGACGCGGTCCGCTACCATCCCCGTGGAACAGGAAGTCCCCTTCGATTACACCGAACTGATTGACGGGCAGAACATCCTCTGGTTTCAGCAACAGGATTTCTGCCGCTGCCCGGAGATGATAGACTGTGCCTGCACATGCTACGAGCTGACCAAACTGCAATTGCGCGCGCGGGTCAAGCTGGCCGTCAAAGAGGTATCGCCCGAACCCGATGCGCGCGGCGTCCTTGTAACGTTAGACCCCGGGGTGCTCCCTGAAATCCGCGTGCGCTTCACCACCGTCGTTTCCGCAGCCACGGTGAACGAGAACACTTTCCAGGTGTTCTATCGCAACGATAAAAAGGAGCCGGTCTACGTGGCCGGGAAAACGCGCCGTCTCAGCGAGACCGAGTACGCCTTCGTCCCGGATGCGCCGCTCAAGGACGGCATCCGCTATCAGGTTGATGTGTGGGGCGAGACAGACGCAGCGAAAACGAATCGCACAGATTGGGTGCAAGACCTGGGCGGCGGCGCGCTGGAAACCGGCAAACACTGGTCGTTCTGGACGCTTCCCGAGCTTGATGTGGACCTGGAACCGGTGCAGGTGCTCCAGTACGAGAAACTCGTCGTCGGCAAGCCCACCGTGTTGCGCGTCTTGCTGTCCAGCGCCAACGTGCACCTGGATGTGTGGTACAAGGATTGGTGGGACTACGTGGATGTGGAGGACGTCAGAATTGTCTGGACGCCGCCTTCGGTGGCGAATCCTGGGTCCGTATCGTGGCGCGCCGGCGGCCCGGACTGGCACTTTGACTACGGGCCAACGACAGCGCGCCGCTACCGTCTCTACGACAAAGCCGCGCGGCTCGCCTCGCAGGACACCATCAACTACTATGGTTTCGTCCCGGACGAGGTGGGAATGTATGGGATAGTGGCGACTGTCACGGTTCTTGACAATCATGGCACGCCGCAGCACTTCAGCGCGCCAGCCACACCCACGGCCGTCCAAACCCGCTGGCTCACCGTCCACTCGCGCGCGCTGGCGGTCGGACCAGATTACGGCAAAACCGGCACGGTTAATTTGAAAAGTGTCGCGCTGGGATATCGCAGCGGCGTACAGGCCATCTACCCGGTTCCCAACGTGTGGCTGCCACAGCCGCCCAGCGCCATCCCCTACTATGCGCCAATGGCTTCGAGCGTGCTGACGGCCACGCCGGCGAGCGATAGCGCCAAGCTGGCCGCCCTGCTGGATTTGACCTCTCTATGCTTCACGACCTCCGGCTGCGATTTGATGGTCGGCTACGCGCCACAGAGCTGGCTGGTTGACCTTGGCCTGACCTCGCCACGGCAGGCGTGGTACGGCATCCTGGCTGACAATCAGTATAACGCCAATTACCGTTTTATCGTCGCCCACGAAGCCGGCCACCTGTATGGCTTTGATGAACACGACACCCTCCAGGGTGGACAGGGCTACGACGTGCGGCTCAGGGCAGACCGACGCATCAGCACAGCCCTGATGGATCCGCACCACCAGAAAACGCTCAACATCATCAACAGTTTCATGAACGAGCTGCCGGTGGAATCGCCGCCGCCGGAGCAGTTGTGGATTGAGCAGACCAAATATCAGTCCTTGCTCAATCGCTTCACAACGGCCACCCAGGCAAACCGCCAGACGGCTCTGGCCGACCCGCTGTTGCTGGCGACGGGCCTCATCACCCCCGCTACCGGCGAAGTGGAACTGGCACCCTGGTATCAACTCGAACCCGGCGCGTGGGAAGTGCCGCCCGCCGGGCCATATCGCCTCGTTTTCCTGGACGGCGGGGGACAGGAAATCGTCGGCTACACGCGCGCGTTCAGCGTCGCCACGTCCCTGCAATACGCCGGGCGGGATGCGGCGGAACTTCCGCCCGACGCGCCCGCGCCCTTCGCGCTCAAAGTCCCCTACCCGGCGGCGACGGCGCGCGTCCAGATTCGCCGCAACAGCGATGACGCGCTGCTGGCCGAACGGATGGTGAGCGCCAGCGCGCCCGGCATTACCATCACCCCGCCGGTGAGCGCCACCTGGACCGGCCCGCAGCCCATCGCCTGGGAAAGCGACCCCGGCCAGACGCGCCACTTCCTCGTCCAGGTCTCCACCGACAACGGCGCGACCTGGGAAGGGCAGGCGATTCACCTTCCCGGCACGGCCTTCACGCTCGAAACCGCCAGTCTGCTCAACACGACGCAGGCACTCGTCCGCGTGCTCGCCACCGACGGCATCAACACCGCCAGCGCCACCGCCGGGCCGTTCACCATCACCAATCCCATCGGCGTGGACTACGTCTCCCCCGCGCCGGATGCGACGAACGTCAACGTGGACCAACCGCTGTACGCCGGTTTCCGCGCGGCAATGGACCCCACGACCGTCAACAGCGCCACCTTCACCCTCTCCGGCGGGCCGTATGGGACGGTGCGTGGCCTCGTCCGCTACGACGCCGAGAGCCGCGAGGCCACCTTCGTCCCGCAGACCCGGCTGGCCTACAGCACGACGTACACCGCGCACGTCAGCGCCGCCATTCGGACGCTCGACGGCATGCCGCTGGCGGAAGGCGCAACCTGGAGCTTTACCACCGAGCCGGATTTCTCCCCGCCGCGTCCCACCCTGCTCTCGCCGCAGCACGGCGCGCTCGACGCGCCGCGCAACACCGTCATCGCCGTGGCGTGGGATCGCCCGCTGGACGCGAGCACGCTGACGACGGCGACGTTCCAGATGGCGGAATTGCGCGGCGCTATCGTCACCGGCAGTGTGGCCTATGACGCCGCCACGCAAACCGCGACCTTCACCCCGAACGCGCTCCTCGCGCCGTACACGGCTTATGTCGTCACGCTCACCGCCGGCATCAGCGACACGCTCGGCAACGCGACCTTCGATCCCATCGTCTGGACTTTCAGCACCGACCATGCGACGCCGGCGCTCGCCCTCACCGGCAGCTATGCGGATTGGGGCAATGACACGAACGGCGACGGCCTGTACGAGCAGCTCGTCATCCGCGTGGGCGTGCAGGTCACGATGACCGGCGCCTACGCGCTGTCCGGCTCTCTAACCGACACGGACGGCGGCGAGATCGCCTGGGCCTACGTCACCCGCACCCTGACGGCCGGCACGCACTTCCTCGACCTGGCCTTCGACGGCGCCGCTATCGGCGGGCATGGCGTGGACGGCCCTTACACGCTCACCGACCTGACGCTGACGAACATCAACAATCTTGCCGCAGTCCCGCCGACCACGTCACGGCGCGACGCCTACCGCACCTTCGCCTATCCTGCCGACCGCTTTCCGGCCCCGTTGCGCTTCAGAGGCCTGCCCGATGTGGTGATTCTTCCAGGAACGCCGTTCCTCGACGCCTTCAACGTCCGCGACTACGCGCAGCACAGCAGCCTGGCGAGCGATCAACTGAGCTACACGGTGATGCTCAACACCAATACCAAAATGGACGTGGTGTTGCAGACTTCCGGCACCGTGACTCTCACGCCCGAATCCTACTGGCAGGGATCCACCAAGGTGACCGTCCGCGCCAGCGACGGCGTCTACGTAGTGCAAGACACCTTCAAGGCCACCGTCGGCTGGCCGCGCGCAGTCTACCTGCCGGTGGTGTTGCGCAGCTACGGCATTCCCGTCCGCCGCGATGCCTGGATCACCTGGACCGACGACTTTGAATACGAAACCATACGCTGGAGCCGCAGCGGTGGGACATCGCATATAGGCCCCCTGCCGCCGGGCGTCGAATTCGGCATTTACCTGTGGGACCTCAGCACGTGCCGCGCCTACAGCGGGCAGCAGAGCGCGTGGGCCTACGGCGGCGGCGATGACGGCGACCTGCTGCCCTGCGGCGCACCTTATCCCGACGAATACTCGTTAGGCACGATTTTGAACAAAACGATGCCGATTGACCTCGAATACGTCGCCAAAGGCGAATACAGCGCCAAGGTGTGGACGAACCTGCCGCCGGGCGACAAGGTCTGTCTCAAAGTCGGCCTGTTGGCTCCAGAGATGAGCAACGATTGCAGTGCATCTGAAAATTACGGCGTCTGTCGTACCGGCGTGACCAACGGCTGGGAAGACCTGAAACTCGACCTGAGCAACGTTCCCACGCTCGGCACCGTGCTGGGCCAACCGCGTGTGTGTATAGCGATCACCTTCTACTCAGAAGAAGGCGACTCGCGTCCCGAAGGCGCTTACGTGGATGATGTGAGTATGCGTCTCTGTCCGCAGGGATTGACCGACCTGTGCGCCGGGTCACAAGGCACTGCGCCACCGATGAAACCGTTGGTCGCGGGGAACATTGGCGGCTACCCAAAGGCCGCCGGCGAGACGGCGCTGGCGGTGGAGAAGAGTGGCCGCGTTCATGCGCTGTGGACGGGAAAGCTCAACGACGCCTTCAACACTTACGTCTTCTACAGCAGTTCAGCCGACGGCGTTACCTGGACGCCGTACCAAATCCTCAGCTATTGGGGCGGACGCGAGCCGCGCATTGCCGTGGACAACGTTCACGGGCGTGTGCATCTGGCCTACGCCAACGACGACGGCATCTTTCACCACACCGTCGTCAGCGGCGTTGTCTCCGCGCCGACGGTCGTCGCGCCGAAGCGCACCTACTACCTGCCCGACTTCGATATGCCCTCCGGCGGCCTCGGTTGGACGAATCTGGCCGTCGCCGAGGAAACCGGCGTCGCCTATCTGACCTGGGATGAGGTCTATTACGTCAAGGCGGAATACGGCGGCCATACCATCCGCCATCGCACCTGGCACGCCTATTGGAATGGCGCGACGTGGAGCAACCCACTGCAAAAGATCAATGATAAGGACACTTTCTACTCCACCATCGCCGCTGCGCCGGACGGGCAGGCGATGCTGGCGTGGTTCCAGCGGTGGGAACAGTCGTCCGGCGGCGGGATCACACCGGGCGATCCCATCGTCGCGCGCACGGCCTACGGAACCGAGCCGGGCCGCTTCCCCTTACGCCAGGCCACGCACGCGCTCTATCCCAGGCCAGAGCGGGATGAATCCATCATCTTGGCCTACGCCCCCGGCGCGGACGCTTTTGTGCTGGCGTCCTACCATACCATGTATCCGGGATACTCCCAGGCCTACCGCTATATCTGGAAAGACGGCGTATGGTCAGAGCCGCTCAACATCGCGGGGAACACCTCCGGCCTGGGTGTTCCGTACTACATC
>JAIOAS010000278.1 GCA_019873725.1 Chloroflexota bacterium
ACGATGCGCAGGTGCGGCTCCTGCGCTTTGAGCCGGCGCAGCGTCGCCACGCTTGGGTCGGTGCTGCCGTCGTCCACGGCGATGATTTCATAGGAGCGGCCCAGGTCGCGCAGCACGCCGGAGAGTTCCGGGATGAACGTTTCGAGATTACCGGCCTCGTTGTAGACCGGCAGCACGACGGATAGACCTAGCTCTGGCGCACTAACGGGTTCTTTCACGTTTGTATCCTTTCAATTGCGCTCAACATCTGGCATTGTTGTACCACGAAGGAACAGAGATGCAAATATATCTTGTCGAACCAATACAAGGAATCTATAATTAGGAATAGGTATTCAAGGCATACAACAAAAGATTGGAGGGTATGGTTCATGGACGATCAACAAATAAGTTGGGATGAGGCTATTGGACAGGTAAGCGAGTCTCTGGAAGGGGCAGTTTCATTTGAGGAGTTTTGTCAAAAGGTCTTGAATGTGCGCCCTTCTTCTGTCAAAAACCCTAAAAACAGTATCCGCCAAAGATTGCGTTATGATTGGAGAAATCGGTTAATTTACCTGGACCGTAATACCTTACTTCCCACAAGATTGGCGATGCAAGGTGTACGTTTTGCCGTTCCCCTGACGCCCCAAGCCGTAAAGCAGAATTTGTTACTCATCGATCCCGCGTTTGTAGGCTTTTTCGATCATCGAACGTTACTCAAAACCATAAAACTGTTGGATGAGCAAGGGCAAGCCCTACCAACGGTGCTCAAATCATTCAAGGAAAAAGAAACCACACCCTTTGGTGATATGGAGGTAGAACACTCAGGATTTGAGCTTGTAGAATGGTTCAATAGCCACCAAGCGCAGGCTGGAGATTATGTCCTGATCACGATTGAGGATTGGGACCAAAGATGTTTTCGCCTGGAATACGAATCAGCCCACGTTCGTGAACAACATCGAGCAGAAATTACAGCGCAGAATCAGGAATTGGCCGATCTGATATTCGAGGCGCTGGAGTCGGAACGAGACGAAGGGGTCCTTGCTTCTGTGGCAGTTTACAGCGCGTATGCACGTATGCAAGACCCACGTGGCTACCCAGGCGATCATTGGATGCAGGTTATCGAGCAAGATTCACGTATGTTGTACGATGGCTTTATGATTCGCTATAGCGATTGGCGTTCGCTTTTCGATATGTTTGATGAAGCATTGGAAGAATCATCAACTGTGGAGGAAGCAATCGCGTTATCGCCAGAACAAGCGCGCGCCGTTTATCGGTTCAAAGCCGCATTCGCGTTCCGGCCCGGATTGTGGCGACGCATCGAAATTCAGGGGGAGCAGACTCTGGCGGACTTCAATTCGATTCTCGTGACTGCTTTCGGACATGATTGGGACCATCTGGGCGGCTTCTGGAAGCGGGTGCAACGCGGCAAAAGCAAACGGTATCGATACATTGACTTGGGTACCGTAGACCCGTTTGGCGGCGGGGAAGGCGCGGATACCCCTATCGCCTCTATAGAACTGCAACCGGGCGATATACTCAAATACGTCTTCGATTTTGGCGATTGGATTGAGCACACCCTCACCCTCGAAGAAATCGTTGAGCCGGAGGAGGGGATAGAGTACCCCCACATCGCCGCACAAAACGAGCCTTGCTATCGTTATTGTGAGCGATGCAAAGTTGAAGGGCGTAAAACCGTGGCAACCTGGATCTGTATTGATTGTTCCGATCGCGAACAACGTGACGTGCTCCTGTGCGAAGATTGCCTGAATGAGGAACACGAAGATCATTATACCGACAAGATTCTGTACTAGACTTCCCCTTTCGCCATTCGCAAGCGCGTAGTGTGACTACGCGCTTATTTTTCTATGTGACACTTATCCCCCCTGGATACGAGAATCATCCTGGATAATTGTCAGACAACTGACATATAATGAGGAGCGAGGTTTTGCATGACAGTACCCGAACCCACAGCTCTGAATATCCGGCTTCCCTATGTCCAGGTCGAGGAGGCCATCGCTGCGATGATTGCGCCGATGCAGCCCGGCGAGCAGTTACCGACCGAGCCTGTACTGGCGAAGCGCCTGGGCGTTTCCCGCGCCACGCTGCGCGAGGCGCTGCGCACCTTTGTCGAGCGCGGTATCCTCGTGCGACGGCAAGGGGTCGGCACGTTCGTTGCTTCGCGCATCCCCACCCTCGAAGCCGGCCTGGAAGTGCTGGAAAGCCTGGATCACATGGCGCAACGCCTGGGATTGTCTACCGAAGTCACGCATTTGGAGAGCGTTGAGCGGTGGGCCACACCGACTGAACTGGCCGGTTTGGGGCTTCCCGAAACGCAAGCGGCGGAAGTGCTGGTCGTCGATCGCGTCATTACCGTTAAAGGTGAGCCGGTCGCCGATCTGCATGACGTTGTCCCGCTGAGCTATCTGCGCCAGGCAGACCTGGATGACACATTCAACGGGTCGGTGCTCGATCTGCTGCTTGGGCGGAGCCATCTGATGCTATCTACCTCGCGCACCGAGATCATCGCGGAAGAGGCCGATGCGCATAATGCGGCCCGGCTCAACGTCAGACGCGGGGCGGCGCTTCTCAAGTTCACCGCCCAGCTTTATACCTATGACGAGAAGATCGTGGATTACTCGGTCAGTTATTTCGTCCCCGGTCACTACAAATTCCACGTGATGCGCCGGGTACAGGGACAGTGAACCCTTTGGAGGTGTGATGAAACACATTGCGGAAATCAGACAAAAAGTGCAGCAGCAGCGGGATGACATCATCCAGTTTATGCGCGATATTTGCGCCATTCCGAGCATGGAATCGCAGATCGGGCCGGTGGGCGAGCGCATCCAGGCCGAAATGCGCAAACTCGGCTACGACGAAGTGCGTTTCGACAAAATGGGCAACACCATCGGGCGCATCGGCGACGGGCCAAAGGTGATCGTCTACGACTCACACATCGACACGGTCGGCGTTGGCGATCCCAACGAGTGGCCCTGGGACCCGTTCGTGGGCAAAGTGGAAAACGGCTGCCTGTACGCGCGTGGCGCATGTGACGAGAAGGGCAGCACGCCCGGCATGGTTTACGGGCTGTCCGTCGCCCGTGATTTGGGCCTGCTCGACGGCTACACCGTCTACTACTTCGGCAACATGGAGGAGTGGTGCGACGGCATTGCCCCTAACGCCTTTGTGGAAGTGGACCCCAAAGTGCGGCCCGACTTCGTCGTCATCGGCGAGCCGACGAAGATGCGCGTCTACCGTGGACACAAAGGCCGTATCGAGTTGAAGATCACGGCGGCAGGCCGGTCGGCGCACGCAGCCTCACATTATCTGGGCGATAACGCCGTCTACAAGATGCTGACGGTGATTATGGAAATCCGCGAGCTGGATCGCCGGATGCGCTTCGGTTATTGCAGCCACCCGGTACTGGGCCACGCATCGATTGCCGTGACCAATGTGGAGGCACGCACGGCCTCACTCAACGCGGTGCCGGACCGGTTCACCATCTACCTGGACCGGCGCACCACACTTGACGAGACACGCGAGGGGCTCATCGCGCAAGTCAAAGGGCTGATCGCCGACTATATGCAAGATGAGATCAAGGTCGAGGAACTGCATTACGATACGCCCTCGTACACAGGTTTTGTCTTCCCGGTGGACAAGTATTTCCCCGCGTGGCTGATGGAAGACACGCATCCCCTGGTTCAGGCAGGGCAGCGGGCGCTCGAAGCCTTGTGGGGTGAACCACAGCCGCTCGGCACGTGGGATTTTTCCACGAACGGCGTCTATTGGGCAGGCAAGGCGGGGATTCCGGCCATCGGCCTGGGGCCGGGCGATGAGAAAACGGCGCACACGATGAACGAGCACGTGCCGCTGGACGACGTCGTGCGCGCGGCAGAATGGTACGCTTGCCTGCCGCAGGCCATCGCACGTTAATGGTTTTATGTCAGCAGATTTAGCAGATTTTTTGGCCGATCTATGACACCATCTGCTAAATCTGCTTAATCTGCTGATAAAAATGAAGGGTTCGCCATTTGATCGGTATATCTATCTCATCATCAGCTTTAGGAGGTTTACGTATGCGTAGTTTTATGGGTCGTGACATTTTATCTCTCAAAGAGTTTGAACGTAACGAGTTCTTCCACGTCTTCGAGATCGCCGAAGAAATGGAGCCGATTGCGCGTGAGCGTCGCAATGTAAACATACTCGCCGAGAAGACGCTGGTGACGGCATTCTACCAGCCTTCCACGCGCACGCGCCTGGCGCACGAGGCCGCGATGCACCGCCTGGGCGGGCACGTCACCGGCTTCTCCGATGCCAAAATGACGCGCGCAGGCGACTGGTACCAGGAGTCCATCAAGGACACGGTGAAGATGCTGGAGTTCTACGGCGATGTGATCGTGATGCGCCACTTCCAGCAGGGCGCGCCGCACGAAGCCGCCAGGTGGGCCAGCGTGCCGATCATCAACGGCGGCGACGGTTGGGGCGAACATCCCACGCAAATCCTCACCGACCTCTACACCGTGCTGCGCGAAAAAGGCCACATCGACGGCCTGCGCTGGCTGGCCGTCGGCGACATGCGGATGCGCACCATGCACTCGCTTGGCTACGCGCTGACACAGTTCGATTGTCCGATCACGTTCGTGGCCCCGCCGGCGAATGCGCTCTTCGACAACTCGCCCGATATGCAGATGCCGGAGAGCTACAAAGCCGATTTCCGCCAGTATGGGCTGGATTTCAAGGAAGCGGAACACGTCGAACAGGCGATTGCCACTGCCGATGTCATCCTCGTCGAGCCGGTGATGCAGCCGGACTACACCAAGGCCCGCGACGAGCGCAAGGGCGACGCCGGCTTCACCCCCGACAATTACAAAATCACCCGCGAGCTGTTGATGAAGAAAGCCAAGTCCGACGCGATCCTGCTGCACTCGCTGCCGCGCATGGACGAAATCCCCACCGACGTGGACATCACCCGCTGGTCGCGCTACTGGCAGGAAGCGTTCAACGGCGTTGTGATGCGGATGGCGCTGCTCGCGCTCGTTTTAGGAGCAATGGAGTAAAAACAGAGATGAGTGAGCAGGGATTAGGGATTGGAAACCCTAATCCCTAGTTACCAATCTATGATCCCTATTTTTCAAGGAGTCTCCATGTGGGATTCCACACAGCGAGGAGAAAATTTTAACCACGAATCACGCGAATTTTCGCTAATTTTCAAGAAAGATTCGCGTAGATTAGCGAGATTAGCGGTTTATTTCCGAAGGAGTCTCCATGTGGGATTCCACACAGCGAGGAGAAAATTTTAACCACGAATCACGCGAATTTTCGCTAATCTTCAAGAAAGATTCGCGTAGATTAGCGAGATTAGCGGTTTATTTCCAAGGAGGTCAAAATGATTACAAATTTACGTGGTAGAGACTTGATTGGAGATTTGGACTTCACGAAAGAGGAAGTGGAAACCGTACTGGAAGTCGCCTGGGATTTGAAGCGCAAGAGGGCGCTGGGTGAACCGCACCCCTATTTGCGCGACAAAGTGCTGGCGATGTTGTTTTTCTTCAGCAGCACGCGCACCCGCGGCTCGTTCGAGGCGGGGATCGCGCAGTTGGGGGGGCATGGCGCGTTCATTGATTCCAAGACGACCCAGATCGCGCACGGCGACACACCCAAAGAGATCGGTGAGATTTTCGGCCGGTATTTCGACGGCCTTGCCATTCGCCATTGCGACTGGGGCTCCGGCAACGCCTACATCAACGGTGTGGCGGAAGCTGCACGCTGCCCGGTGCTGAATATGCAGTGCGACATCTATCACCCCTTCCAATGTCTCGCCGACCTGATGACGATCATGGAGAAGAAAGGCCGCGACCTGCGCAAGAAGCGCATCGTCGTGTCGTGGGCGTATGCCGCCTCGTACCTCAAGCCGATCTCCGTGCCGCAGTCGCTCATCCTGCAAATGCCGCGCTTCGGTATGGACGTGACGCTCTCGTATCCGCCGGAATTCAAGCTGATGCCGGAGATCGTGGAACAGGCGCAGGCGCA
>JAIOAS010000279.1 GCA_019873725.1 Chloroflexota bacterium
CGGCTCTTTATGGTGCAGTCTGTTTCCTGGGTCAAAGAGGCGTTTATCTCGCAAGGATCGGGCATACTGGACTTTGAGCAGGAACTGCGGACTATCCGGCCCGACATTTTTATCGTCAACGAAGAGGGCAACATGCCGGCGAAGCGCGAGTTGTGCGAATCGCTGGGGATCGAGTATCTTGTGCTGCGGCGGGAACCCCATCCGGGGCTGGAAGCGCGCTCCACAACGGCTTTACGGAATGTCTGCCGCATCCCCTACCGCATCGACGTGGCGGGCGGCTGGCTGGATCAGCCGTTCGTCTCCCGGTTTTATCCTGGCGCGGTGATCACGATTTCGCTGGAACCGACGGTTGAGTTCAACGAGCGGAGCGGCATGGCGAGCAGTACCCGTCGCAAGGCCATTGAGCTGTGGGGGCCGCGCCTGCCGGTGGATAGCTATGAGAAGCTGGCGAAAATCCTCTTCTGCTACGATAACCCTCCCGGCACGCGGGAGATCTCCGGTTCCCAGGATGCCATCGGCATCGTTTTTCCCGGTTTGAACAAGGCCTACTACGAAGGCGAATACTGGCCTTCGCACATCGAAAGTGTGCAAGACGAAGCGACCTTGCGCTTCATCGAAAAAGCGCTGTATCTCGTCCCGCTTGGCCCACGTGAGTACGGCTTCAGCGTGTTGAGCGATACGCACATCACCCGCGAGGGGGCGCAGGCGCTTTCTGAGGCCACCGATCGCTGTTGGGAGGCGATTCTGGCCCACGACATCCGTGCTTTCGGTCACTATTTCCGCGCCTCCCTTGAAGCGCAGGTGGCGATGTTCCCCCACATGATGACACCGATGGTGGCGAAGTTGATCGACCGCTATCGAGACATTGCCTTGGGGTGGAAGCTCTCCGGCGCGGGCGGCGGCGGCTACTTGATCCTCGTCGCCGATCGGCCCATCGAGGACGGCTTCCAGATTGTGATCCGGCGTGCGGATTATTAGCGTGGCGCTCTTCCCTCGAGAGGCGCATATCTGTCAACGGATTGAACGGATTTCAACGGATTTTCATTTGTCATTTTTACGGAGGTGTTGTATGTTGATTGTTCACGTTTTTGTCCACGTCAAACCGGACTGTGTGGAGGCGTTCAAGGCCGCATCGATCGAGAACGCGCAGCACAGCATCCAGGAGCCGGGCATCGCCCGCTTCGATGTCATCCAACAAAGCGATGACCCTACCCGCTTTGTGCTGGTGGAAGTCTACAGAGACGCCACTGCCCCTGCCGCGCACAAAGAGACCGCGCACTACCAGAAGTGGCGCGACACCGTCGCCGACATGATGGCAGAGCCACGCAGCAGCATAAAGTATACGAATGTCTTTCCCGGTGATGCGGGGTGGGATCAGAAATAGGGTGTATTTCAATTCGGGGGCAAAAGCCAGATAAACGCATAACTTAAGCCGCAGAGTTCGCAGAGAACGCAGAGGGATAAATCTCTGCGAACTCTGCGTGCTCTGCGGCACGATAAGGAACGGTCGCCCCAATATTGGGTGTATTGGATAGGTGAGAGTGGGTTATAACACTCTGGATCGCCAGATACAGACCAGAACGGGGATCTACCGATCCCCTTGGAGTATTTTGGGATCGACTGAGATTGAGGCATAACACGGGAGGATAGAAATGCGCTTTGAATTTGCGACTGCGTCCCGGATCGTGTTTGGCGTTGGTGTGCTGAAGGAAGCCGGCGCATTGGCGGCAGGATTGGGCCGTCGCGCATTTGTCGTGACCGGACGGAGCGGCGAGCGTGCCGCGCCGCTGCTGGCCGACCTGCAGGCCGCCGGCGTGGAGGCTGTCACGTTCACCGTCGCGGGCGAGCCGACGACCGACCTGGTGCGCGAAGGGACGGCGCAGGCACGTGGGGCCGGCTGCGACCTGGTGATCGGTATCGGCGGCGGCAGCGTGATCGACACGGGTAAGGCCATCGCTGCCTTGCTCACCAACGGCGGCGATCCCCTCGATTATCTGGAGGTTATCGGGCGTGGACGGCCTATCACACAGCCGTCCGTGCCCTATATCGCTATTCCGACGACGGCGGGAACCGGCGCAGAAGTCACTGCCAACGCGGTGCTGGCGGCGCAGCGCGAAGGTTCGCGCGAGCACAGGCTGAAAGTGAGCCTGCGCAGCCCGTTGATGTTGCCGCGCGTGGCGTTGGTTGATCCGGCATTGACCTATTCGATGCCGCCCGCACTCACCGCGAGCACCGGCCTGGACGCTTTCGCGCAGGTATTGGAGCCTTATGTCTCTTTGCTGGCGAACCCGCTCACCGATACGCTGTGCCGCGAAGGGCTGATGCGCGTCGCTCATTCGCTGCGTCGGGCTTATCAAAATGGGAACGATGCCGAGGCGCGCGAAGATATGGCGCTGGTCAGCCTTTTTGGTGGATTGGCGCTGGCGAACGCCAAACTCGGCGCCGTGCACGGGCTGGCGGGCGTGTTGGGCGGCATGTTCGATGCGCCGCATGGCGCGCTGTGTGGGCGGCTGCTGCCCTTTGTGATGGACGCCAACGTGAAGGCATTGCAGGCCCGCGATCCCGACAATCCGGCCCTGGAACGCTATGACGACGTCGCGGTGATTCTCACTGGAGAGTGGGACGTCGAGGCGGCGGATGGCGTGGCCTGGGTACAAGACTTGTGCAAGGCGCTTGGCGTGCCGGGCCTGGCGACGTATGGCGTCACCGCCGGGGTCTTTGCCGATGTCATCGACAAGGCGATGGCTTCCAGCAGCATGAAGGGCAATCCGATCAAACTAACCCCGGCTGAAGTGCGCGGGATTTTGATGCGCGCGTTATAGTGGACGCGTCGAAAAGGGGAGAATAATGAACAATCATAGCCGGTCGAAGCGTTGGTTGTTGGTGGTGGCTGTGTCGCTGGCGGTTTTAGCCGGGATGTTATTACCCTGGGGCGGAGAAGGCCGTTCGGCGGCAGTAGGGGCGCGCGCAAACGCCGTCATTTTGTACGTGGATGCAAGCGCCTCCGGTCCCGCACCCGACGGGCTTTCCTGGACGACGGCCTTTACCGAGTTGCAGTCGGCACTGGCAGTCGCTATGCCTGGTGATCAGATCTGGGTTGCCGCAGGGGTCTATAAGCCGGACTTCGATCCGGTTAGTGGCGCATATACCGGCTATGTCACGGCTACCTTTGCGCTGACCAATGGCGTGCAGCTCTACGGCGGTTTTTCCAGCGGGATGAGCGCGCTGGCCGAGCGCCTGCCCGAGGTGTATCTGACGGTGCTCAGCGGCGATCTGCAGGGCGATGATCGGACCGATGAGCGCCATCTGGTTACCGACACGGTGTACATCAATGGTGAGAATGCGTTTCACGTCGTCACGGCCTCTGGCGTGGACGATACTACGGTGTTTGATGGGTTCTTTGTCACCGGGGGAAAGGCTATCGGCGTCGAGCCCGATAACGTTGGCGGCGGGATGTGGGTTGTAGAAGCAAGCCCGCAGATTGCCAATGTCACCTTCATCGGCAACTGGGCTAACTCTGGGGGCGGGATGCGCACCGACACTGCGAGTCCGGTGTTAGACAATGTTACTTTCATCAACAACTGGGCTGTTTCTGGCGGTGGAATGGCTAATTTCGATGGGAGCAATCCCATATTGTCCCATGGAGTTTTCGAGGGTAACCATGCGAGTGGCGGCGGTGGGGGTATGATGAACCGCGTCAACAGCAACGCGACGCTTTCGGATGTGATTTTCAACGGTAACCAGGCCAATTTCGGGGGCGGCCTGGTCAACTGGGAGTGCAGCCCGCTGTTGACTAATGTGCGCTTTCACGGCAATGTGGCAACTTCAATTGGCGGGGGCATCCAAAATACCCGTAGTAACCCCACATTGGTCAACATAGTGCTGAGTGGCAATGAGGCCACCCTCAACGGCGGTGGTATGCAGAACTATCAGAGTTCCCCACAGCTTGTCAATGTGACGATCAATGGAAATGCCGCCTCGCTTAGTGGAGGTGGCTTGTACAATGAGGCCGGCAGGGCGTTGGTGATCCAAAACAGCATCTTGTGGGGTAATATGGACACTACCGGGACAGGAACGGTGAGTGCGCAGATCAGCAACGTTGATAGCACGCCCATCATCAGTTACACGCTGGTGCAGGCTTCGGGTGGCAGTACGGCGTGGAATCCCAGTGCTGGCGTGGATGGTGGCGGCAATCTGGACGCCGACCCGCAGTTCATTGCGCCGGTGAATCCGGCTTTGGCCCCCACCATCGACGGCAACCTGCGGCTGACCTTTGGTTCTCCGGCGATGGATGCCGGTGATAACGCCGCCGTGCTCAGCCCTGTCGATCTCGACGGCAAGCCGCGCGTTGTCGCTCCGGCAGTGGATATGGGCGCCTACGAAGTGGAAGGCATCTGTTATGCGACCATCCACGCTGCCGATACCGTTCTATTCGTCTTCAACAGCACAACGGGTATCGCGGTGCAGCAGGCGGTGAACGCTGCGTCTGCCGGTCAAACGGTGAAGGTGGCAGGCAATTGTATTGGCGGGGCGACCACGCAGCAGACTGTCTACATCACCAAGAGCCTGACCCTGCGCGGTGGTTACACCCCCGATGATTGGGTGGTGAGTATGCCATTTACGCATCCCACCACCCTCGATGCGGCTGGCGAAGGCCGCGTTGTGTATGTTGTCGGCCCGGCGAACGTCGTGTTGGAGAATTTGCGTCTTGTCAACGGGGCTTTGGCAAGCGAGAACTCTCGCGGTGGTGGGGTTCGCGCCGACAGTGCAGCGGTGCTGATTTCTGGATGTGAGATCGTGAGTAACACGGCTTCGTATGGTGCGGGGGTGGCTTTTACCGGCGGCAGTTCTGGGCGAATCGTCAACACGTTGCTGGCGCGCAATCAATCCGGCAGCGGCGCGGGGCTATGGAGCAATGCGTCCGGCGCGATTAATATGGTACACACGACGATTGCGGCACCATCTGTGCTTCCCGGTTCCGCTGTTTATGCAACCGGCGGAACCGTTAACCTCACCAATGTCATTATCACCAACTACGCTACGGGCGTTGTGCAGGATGGTACGGCTACGGTGACAGAGGACTACACCCTCTTCTCCGGGGTCACTACGCGCGAAACCGGCACCGTTGGCGGTGGAACACATTCCTTTACGGGAGATCCGCGCTTTGTGTTCCCTGCCCAAGATGATTACCGTTTGAGGAAAGACAGCGCTGCAATTGACAGGGGGGTAAACGCAAGCGTCAGCGTCGATTTTCAGGGCGACCCACGCCCGACCGGCACAGGATTCGACATAGGCTATGACGAGTTCACCGAGTTAACCTACTTCACCGTGTATTTACCGTTGGTGCTGCGAAACTAAGCCTTTGCTTTCGGGAAGCCCGGCGCTGATCGCCAAATCTGACGATTCCTGGTCAGCTTGAACTACAGAACGTCCCCTGCTCCACAGCGAGGAGCAGGGGACGTGACGTTAGCCGGAAAGCGTTGGCGTTATTCGACGAGCTGTCCGTCGCGCAATTGCAAAATCGTATCCACGTACTCATCGACCAGGCTGTCGTGCGAGGCCATGAGCACGGTCACTTTCTCCTCTTCCACGATGCGCGCGAAAAGCCCCAAGATTTCGCGGGCGGTCTCGCTGTCCAGCTCACCGGTCGGCTCGTCGGCCAGGATGAGCTTGGGGCTGTTTGCCAGTGCGCGGGCAATGGCGACGCGCTGCTGTTGCCCGCCGGATAGCTCGTAGGGACGGTGGTCGCTCCATTTGGTCAAGCCGACAAGGTCGAGGCAGTAGGTGGTGCGCTCGTGGCGTTTGCGCCCGCCGATGCCCTTGATGCGCAGCATCAGTTCGACGTTCTCGTATGCCGAGAGGGTTGGCAACAGACCGAAGGACTGGAAGACAAAGCCCAATTCCTCGCGCCGCCAGCGGGTGAGCTGTTGATCGTTCATCTTCGTCAGGTCTTTGCCGAGGACCTCAACCGAGCCTGAGGTGGGGCGATCCAGGCCGCTCAGG
>JAIOAS010000280.1 GCA_019873725.1 Chloroflexota bacterium
AGCCAACACCGTGTTGAAGACCGTCGCTGCCATGTAGACGAAGATCGGCTTCCACCCCAGGCCGCGCAGATCACCCAACGCCAGATCGATGCCAATGGCGATAAAGGCGAAGGTGAACGCCCACTTCGACAGCCCGTCCAGCGCTTTGAGCGTGTCGGCGCTGAAGACGCCCAGCGAAGCCAACACCGAAAGCAGCACAAAACCGATCACGAACTTGGGGAAACGCTGCCAGATCACCGCTGCACTCGGCTTTTCGTTGTCTTTACGTTCGACCGTGGTCACAAAATACAGCGCCAGGAGAAACGCCGCGACGCCGATAAAGACGTTCTGCGCCATTTTGACGACCGCAGCCACTTCCTGAGCGTCAGGACCATACATCGTACCCGCGCCCACGACCGCCGCCGTCGTATCGATGTTGCCGCCAAACCACGCGCCGGCCACCGTGGGCGACAAACCAATCGCCTGGGCAATCCAGGGCATCAGCACCATCATCGGCAGCGCGGTAATGATGACAAGCGCCGTCACGTAGGTCACTTCCTCTTTCTTGGCGAGCACCGCGCCGGCTGCCGCGATCGCTGCCGAGACGCCGCAAATGGAGACTGCCGTCGCCATCACCGCTTTGAGCGTCGCCGCGAGCTTGAACTTCCCCGCCAGCCACCAGGTGAAGAAGAACACGGCACAAACCATGATGACCGCCTGCACCAGTCCACCCAAACCCTTGCTCATAATTTCTCCCAAGCTGACGCGCGCGCCCAACAACACCAATCCGACTTTGAGAAACAGCTCGGTGCGGACGCCGGGTTTGACAAAGGCGTGCGCTTTCGTGCGGCGCAAAACCCAATTCGCCAGCAACCCCACCATCACCGCCGTGAGCGGATATTCCAGCGGGTTACGGCTGACACCGCGCCCTTTGAACCAGGCTGCGATGCCGGTATCCAATTCAGCCACCAACACCGCCAGCACAAAGATCAGCCCCAATCCGGCCAAGACCTGCCAGATATGTGAATGGGGTGCGGGTTGATTCGCCGTTGATTTCGCTGTGTTCATCTCCCCCACCCCCTCACTTCAGCCAGCCGAACACCGGCCACGGGATGTTGATCAAAAGACCAAGACCGGTCAATAGCGCCAGCGCCAACCCGATGATCAGCGCCAGCCAATCCTCACTCTGCACCACTTGTTTCAATATCTTGGATGTTCCCATATTATCTTCTCCAGACCAAACAACGAAACCCTATAAACTGGAATGAAAATTGCCCCTGATTCTCTATAACTCAGCGCATCAGATTCTCAAGCGTATCCAACAACGCCTGCCCTGTTTCGCGCGTCAGCGCGCCTGCTGTAGCCAGATACACCACACCCGCGCGATCCACCAGCCGCACGTGAATGTCGTCTTCGCCGGCGATTTCCAGGGCTTGCCGGAAAGCGGCCTTGTCGGTGTACAGCGTGATCGTTTTGTGCCGGGCGACCGGGTCAGGGATACCGGCGCGCATACCCTGATCGATAAAACCCCGATACAAAGCATTCATGCGCCGGATCACGGGGAATTCGTAATAGCGAAAACGTGGGTATGTCTCTTCCATCTGCTGCGCCAACGGAATCCACGAGTCAACCAGGCGCTGGTGCCATTGCTGGAAGGCGATCAAGCACAGGTTATAATCGCCCTCGAAATCAGCGGGCAGGCTGAGCCGCTCGCGTGCAAGGTTTTGACTTGTGATCTGTGGAAAGTACATCGACCGCCCCATTGACCTGATGCATCAAATTCGCTGATACGCCGCGATGATCTCGTCCATTTCGCGGTTCACCGTCTCATCCACCCATTTGCGAGCGGGATCGGCGTCGAACCAGGCCAGCGTGCGGCGGATGCCCTCGCGGAAGGGGATCGTCGCCTGGAACGTGGGGACGAACGTTTTGATTTTGCTATTGTCGAAGATCACGCTCCACGTCTTGTCGCCGAGCAGGCCCGCGCCGAGCGATGGATTGATCTTGTAGATGAAGTCCGAGGGAATGTGGACGACGTTCGCTTCCACACCAAGCGCATCGGCAATCGTCGCATAAATCTGATTCCACGTCAGCACCTCGTCCGACGTGATGTGGAAAGCATGGCCTATCGTCTGCGGATTGCCAAGCAGCCCCACGAAACCCTTGGCGAAGTCCGCCGCGTGCGTCACCGTCCACAGCGAGCTACCGTCCCCGTGAATGATGATCGGACGGCCTTTGAGCAACCGGTCGGCCAGCGTGTAGCACCCCCACCCGCCAATCGCTACCGGAAACACCGACGAATAGGTGAGCGACGGGCGCACAATGACCATTGGGAAATTCTCCTCGCGGTAGGCGCGTTGCAGGCGTTCTTCGCAGGCGATCTTGTTCTGCGAATACCTCCAGTAGGGGTTGTGCAGCGGCGTGGATTCGGTGATGATCGGATGCGCGGGCGGTTTCTGGTAGGCCGACGCCGAGCTGATGAAGATGTACTGCCGCGTACTATCCCGGAACAATTCGATATCGCGCTCGACGTGATCGGGCGTGTAGGCCACCCAATCCACCACCACGTCGAACGTCATCCCGCGCAACGCCTCGCGCACCTGCGCCGGTTGGTGGATGTCGCCGGTAATCACCTGCGCGCCTGCAATCTCCACCTTGTGCTGCCCGCGATTGAGCAGGTACAACTCAATCCCCTGCTCCACCGCCAGCTTGCTAACCTCGGTGCTAATGATGCCCGTGCCGCCGATAAAGAGAACTTTCATCCTATCCTCCCAGAAAACAACCACGAATCTTCACGAATCTACACTAATTGTTGTTAATTCGTGACGATTCGTGTAAATTCGTGGTAGAAGCTGAACGCCTCAAGACAGTCAACTACGAATTAGGAGGTACCGCTGGTATGCCGCATCCCACGCCATTGTATTGCGTGGCTCAAACTTTTTTAGCTCGAATGAGCGCGCGACAACTTCGCGGCCGGCGGCGACAGAGTCAATGTGACCGAGCGCAATCGCCTGCACGAGGACGTTGCCGAGCGCGGTGGCTTCAATCGGGCCGGTGACGACGGTGCGTCCGGTCGCGTCCGCCGCGAACTGGTCGAGCAGCTCGTTCTTCGCGCCGCCGCCGATGATGTGGATCGTTCCCAGGCGCTTGCCGGTGAGCGCATCCAACTTCTCCGCCACCCAACGATATTCCAGCGCCAGGCTTTCGAGCGCGCAGCGCAGCACCGCGCCCTTCGTCTCCGGGACAGCTTGCCCGGTCTCGCGGCAGAACGCCTGGATGCGCGGGGTCATATCGCCCGGTGCAAAGAAACGGCTGTCACCGGGAAAAATCAGCGGCCCGAAGGCGGGCGCGGCGGCGGCCATCTCCACCATCTCGCCGTAATCGTGTTCCTCGCCTGCGCGCTGCCACTCGCGGCGACATTCCTGCACCAGCCACAGCCCCATAATGTTCGTAAGCACGCGGAACGTGCCATCCACCCCGCCCTCGTTCGTGAAGTTGTAGGCCAGCATCGCGTCGTTGATGATCGGGACTTTCGACTCCACGCCCATCAGCGACCACGTGCCGGAACTGAGGTAGATCGCGTTCGCCGGGTCCATCGGCACGGCGGCGACTGCCGAACCGGTGTCGTGCGTGGCGGGCGCGATGACGGGGACCTCGCTCAGGCCGGTTTCTTCCATCACCGCAGGGAGCAGCGTCCCCAACACTGTCCCCGGCGGGACGAGGCGGTCGCCGTCTCCGTCACGGAAGATGCGCGTGGGGATGCCTAGCTTTTCCAACATCGCATAAGCCCACGTGCCCGCGCGTGGGTCGTAGCACTGGCTTGTCGTCGCGTCGCTGAATTCGTTGGCTTTGCGTCCGGTGAGCCAGAAGTTGAGCAAGTCGGGCATCATCAAGAGGGTTTGCGCCATTGCTAACTGCGGCGAACGCGCTTCGACCATCGCCACAAGTTGAATGAGCGTATTCAACTGCAAAAACTGGATGCCCGTCGCCTCGAAAATCGCCTCGCGCGAGACTTTTGCGAAGGCGCGCTCCATCATCCCGTCGGTGCGGCTGTCGCGGTAATGGTAGGGATTGCCGAGCAGCTCGTCGTTGGCGTCCAGTAACCCGTAGTCCACGCCCCACGTATCTAGCCCGATGCCGGCGACGCGGTCACCATATCGCTGCGCCGCCTTCGCCAGCCCGGCTTTGATGTCGCTCCACAGGCGGAGCACGTCCCAATGGAGATGTCCCATCACGTTGATCGGCCCGTTGGGAAAGCGGTGGACTTCCTCCAGGGCGATGCGCGCGCCGTCAAACGTCCCCGCCACCACCCGCCCGCTCTCCGCGCCGAGGTCAACGGCCAGAAAGACCAGATTGTCATGATTTGCCATAATCACGCTCCTTGAAAACAAACCGCTAATCGCGCCAATCTACGCGAATCTTCTCAATTAGGAAGATTTGTTGATTCGCGGGCAAATCTTTAACCTCTCGTTGATATGGACTCCCACAGGTAGGAAGTTCCATCTTGTTCTACACCCCGCTTAAAAATACACCTCGTACCCCGCAATCCCCAACGCATCGCGCATCGTCTGTAACTCTTTGCGCAGGTTCGCGTTGACGGGGACGCCTTGCGCGCGGACGCGCTTCTCATTCTCGAACTCCTTCTCTCCCGCCACGTAGATACGGTCGTGCCCCGGCGCTTTGTGGGCGGCCTGCAAGCCGCGCATGATGTCGCCTGTTACCTTGCGGGAGATTTCCAGCGGGATGAAGTGCGCAATGTCAATCGCCAGGAAGAAATGACCGACCATAAACGGGCGGCGCGACCCATCCGGCGCGAAGCCGAGCAAGTCCTTCAGGAACGCGCCGTTAGAGAGCGACGCGCAGAGAATTTCCACCATCGTCGCCAGGCCGTAGCCCTTGTACCCCGCGAACAGCTCGCCCGCGCCGCCAAGCGGCAGCAGCGCGGCCTTGTCCTTGCCCAGGTCCACCAGGATTTGCGCCGGGTCCGTCAACAGTTCGCCTTCGGAGCTGATGACCCACCCTTCAGGAATCGGTTTCCCGGCGCGATCTGCCACCTCGATCTTGCCGCGCTGACAGATGGAGGTGGCCCCATCAAAGCAGAAAGGGTACTCCATATCGGAGGGCGCGGCGAAGGCAATCGGATTCGTGCCCAACATCGGCTCCGCGCCGAAGGTAGGGGTGATCGAAGGGCGCGCGTTCGTCACCGTGAAGCCCATCATCCCCTCCTGGACAGCCATCAGTGGATAGTACCCGGCGATGCCAAAGTGCGTTGTGTTGCGCACCGCCACCGCGCCCAGGCCGTATTGCCGGGCTTTCTCGATTGCCAGCTTCATCGCGCGGTAGGCCGTGGGGTGGCCCATCCCGTGATGCCCGTCAATCAGCGCCGTCGCACCTTCGTCCTTGACGATTTCCATTTGCGCCGTCGGGAACTGCACCCCGGCCTGGATGCGGTCGTAGTAATACTTGAGCCGCCCCACCCCGTGCGACTCGATGCCGCGCAAGTCAGAGGCGATGAGGATGTCCGCGCAAATCCGCGCGTCCTCGTCAGTCACGCCCTGCGCTTTGAACGTGTCAATCATAAAGGCGTGGAGCACATCCACCGGAAGGTAAATCGTATCGTTGTCCATCATTAACCTCGCTTTGATTCGTAATTCGTGATTCGTAATTCGTAATTCGTGATTCGTAACTGGGGATTGGGTTCCTATCTTTTCGTACAATTTTACTCGTTCGGCGATCATGTCAAGACAAAAGTAGTCTGCGAGGCGAAACATGGTACAATTGAGGAAAATCAAGACTCGGTATACCGAAAAGCATAGGAGGTACACCATGACAACTATGCCTGTCACCGAACATGATATTTTTGAACAATTGCATTTGCTGGACCGAGGAAAATGGGGTGAGGTGCTGGACTTTATCAGCTATCTGACGCAGCGAGCATCGCAAGATAAGGCGCCTGCCGCGCCGCGCCGGACCTTGACCGCGCAAGAACTCCTACAATCA
>JAIOAS010000281.1 GCA_019873725.1 Chloroflexota bacterium
CCTGCGGAGCGCGCGCAGATGCCGCACCACCTCATCGACATCGCCAACCCGGACGAGACGGTGGGGCTGGCGCAGTTCTTGCGGCTGGCGCGCGCCGCCATCGACGAGATCGCTGCACGGGAACGGCTGCCGCTCGTGGTGGGCGGCACGGGACAGTACGTGTACGCGCTGCTTGAGGGCTGGCAGACGCCGGAGGTCCCGCCCGATCCCGAGTTGCGTGCCGAGCTGGAGGCGCAGGCTGCCGCCGCTCCCGCCGCACTGTGGGAGCGCCTCATCGTGCTGGACCCAGAGGCAGCAACGTTCATCGATCCGCGCAACACACGACGGGTCATCCGCGCGCTGGAGGTCTGCCTGAAGACCGGGCGGCCCTTCTCTGCGCAGCGCCGCCGCATTCCTCCACCCTATCGTGTGCTGCACATTGGCCTGACAATGGAACGCGCAGCCCTCTACGCCCGCGCCGACGCCCGGGTGGATGCGATGATCGCAGCCGGTTTGCCGGACGAAGTCGCGGCGCTGCGACGGCGCGGCTACGATTGGCGGTTGCCGGCGCTGTCGAGCCTGGGCTACTGTCAGTTCCGGCCCTACTTCGCAGACGAAGCGACACTGGAGGATGTGATCGAGCGCATCAAGCTCGACACGCACGCCTTCATCCGCCGCCAATACGCCTGGTTCCGCTCCCGCACCGGGCACATCCACTGGCTGGACGCAGCACAAGACGCCACAATGCAGGCACGGTCCCTCGTCGAAACGTTCTTGAATCTCCAAAACGTCGCACTGTAGTCCTGCCCAGCTTTCCCCCCACATCTGTAGGGCGATTTGGTAAATCGCCCTTGCCCCACCACAGGCTGCGAGGTGCCGCGAGTTGCCAACTCGCGCTACAAGTCGCCATCAGCCGTTCCGCATGTCTGAAATCGAATTGGGCACTTTTTGGAACGATGTTGGAACGTTCACTCCCCCTTGCTATGTTATTGTAGAAGCACGAGTTTACTTAAGAACATATCCGGTGATGGCCCAGCGCAGGCATCAGGGCCAAACCGTAACAGGGAGTGAAGAATGAACGTGAAGCCAATATCAGGATCAAGTACTTTTGAAGGCGATACACTGCACACGGTGCTTACCTTTCGGCTTGAACGCCAGGTTTACGCGCTCCCCATCGCGCCAATCGTGCAATTAATCGAAATGGTCAGCATCGTCCCGTTGCCGCAGATGCACAACGGTATCGAGGGTCTCATCAACGTGCGCGGGACGATGACCCCCGTGGTGAGCCTGCGGCATTACGTGGGCCTGAAAAAACAACCCTGGTCCTTACACACCCCTATCATTCTGATGCGCATGGCCGGTAACCGCATGGTCGGGTTGATCGTAGACGAAGTTCTGGAAGTGATCACCCTGCGCGACGTGCCCGCGCCCCCGTCATCGTTCCTTCCCGCCGGGTTACAGGTCGCCCAGATGCTCCTGGGTGTCGCTTACCAGAACGGTCAGACCATCCTGCTGCTCGATCACGAAGCGTTGTTCACCAAAGCGCAGGCCCAAGCTCTGATCCAGGCGTCAGAACACACCGATGACGAGGACGGCAGCGACAAGGCCGGCGCTGTAGCAACCGCCGCATAACAGAGGAACGCAAAAGTGCAAAAGAAAACAGCGCCACACGCCTCCTTGGGCTACGGGGATTATCTGCGGTTCAGTAAACTGCTACTGGATCGCTATGGCCTGTACTTCTCCGAGCGCCGCCGTCCGGAACTGGAGTCGGCCATTTATCACGCTTTTGCCGCCTCGCCTGCCGCCGATTTCAATGAATACTACACGCTGTTGGTGGAACGATCCGACGGCGGCATGGAGATGGAGCGCCTGGTTAACGCCGTCACAATCAACGAGACGTACTTTTTCCGTGATGCGGCCCAGTTCGACGCACTGACTAACAGTGTCCTGCCTGAACTGATCGAACGACGGCGCATGTTGCGCACCCTGCGCATTTGGAGCGCCGGTTGTTCCAGTGGCGAGGAGCCGTACTCCATCGCCATGCTGCTGCGCGATATGCTGCCCGACGTAGATGAGTGGTCCATCACCATCCTCGCCACAGATGTAAACACGGCGGCTCTCGACAGAGCAAGACAGGGATTGTTCGGTGATTGGGCCTTCCGCGAAGCGCGGGCCAAAGACATGCGCCCGCGTTATTTCCGGCGCGTCGGCGCACGGTGGGAACTGCATCCCGAAGTCCGTCGGATGGTCACATTCAATCGGTTAAACCTGGCCGGAACCGAATATCCCTCCTATGCCACCAACACCATGTTCATGGATCTGATCTTGTGCCGCAACGTGACGATTTACTTCAGCGAGTTTGTCACATCCGCAGTGGTAGATCGCTTTTACGATACATTAACCGACGGCGGCTGGCTGGTCGTCGGACATTCAGAACTATCGCTGAATGTTTACCGCCGCTTTCAGACGCGCAATTTCCCCAATACCGTGCTCTACCAACGGAACGGGCCGGCCCCGGCACAGTCTGTAGAGTGGCAGTGGCCACCGCAGCAGATAGAGCCTCCCGCCGCATTGCCCAAAACAGCGCCCCCGGTGACTATGCCGGCGGTATCATTGCCCACGCCTCCCCCCGCCCCAGACGTTTCCCCGCTGGAGCAGGCGCGCCAGTTGGTGGAGTTTGGTCGCTCGGAGGAAGCCCGCACCTTGCTGTTGGCCCTGACACAATCGCCGCCGGTCAGCGCCGATGTCTATATCCTGTTGGGCCAGACCTGCGCGAACCTGGGCGATCTGGAAGCCGCCGAACGCTGGTGCCGCGAGGCGCTGCGGCGCAACAAACTGGCGTTGGAAGCCTACTACACCCTGGCGCTGGTGCTACAGCACCAGGCCAGGCTGTCAGAAGCCATCGAGGCGCTCAAAAAAGTGGTTTACATCGACCGCAACGACGTGCTCGGCCACTTCAGCCTGGCGCGGTTGTACTACCAAAATGGGCTGGCGCCGGCGGCGCTCAAATCGTTGGAGAACGCCCGTCGCCTGCTGGAAACGCAACCCGATGACACAGTTGTGGCGCGCTCCGGCGGTGTCACCGTCAAACGGCTACGCGACGCCATCACCCGCCAGCAACAGCAGTGGTTGAGGAAGCAAGAAGGGAATAAGGCGTAAGGAGGAAACTTATATGACAATGCAGGGGATAAACGACGAAATTTCAAGGGAACTGCTGGAGCAAACCTGGGCGCGACGCGCCGAGATGCTGGCTGAAAAAGTGGCAGAGGTCGAGAGCGGTGAGCAGTTGTCGGTCGTCCTCGTGCAACTGGGACAGGAAGTCTACGGCCTGGAGGCCCATTACGTCTACGATGCGCGCCCGCTGGAGCGCATCACTCCAGTACCGCGTGCGCCGGTATGGATGTCAGGCGTCGTCAACGTGCGTGGACGCATCTACCCCGTGCTGGATCTGGCGCGCTTCTTGGGCCTGCCAACGGCATCCAATCGAAGTAACGAAGGGGCCTATCTGGTCGTCGTCCGCTCCGAGATGCTGGAACTGGCGCTCAAAGTCGATCATGTCCTCAGCGTGATTGCCTTGCCGGAAAGCCGTCTTCAGGAAACCGCCGACACACTCAACATCCCCCCCACCATCGTGCGCGGCGTGATGCAGAACAATGACGACCCCGATTTACCCGCTTTCCTGGTCGTCCTCGATCTGCCCCAACTATTGAGCGATCCGCAACTCATCATTCACGAGGAATTGGTGTAACCCTATGGCCTTCACGTATTTTTTCCGTGACCAGCCGGTGCTGGATTTGATCGCTCAGCACGCACTACCCGATTTAGCGACGCGGCGCTACATCAACGTATGGGATGCCGGCTGCGCTTATGGTCCGGAGCCGTACTCCATCGCCATCACCTTCCGTGAAAACATGGGTCATTTCCTGTTCCGCAACGTGCGCATCTACGCCACCGACATCGACGAGAGCCAACATTTCGGCGACATCATCGCGCGGGGCGTGTATACCGAGCGAGAAGTGGGCCGTGTGCCGAAAGATATTTTAGCGCGCTACTTCGAGCCGGCCGGCGAACCCGGCCACGTGCGGGTGTGCGCTGAGATTCGCGGCGCGGTGCGTTATCAACGCTACGATTTGCTCACGCTCGAACCTGTTCGCACAGAGGTTGGACTGATCGTGTGCAAGAACGTACTGTTGCACTTTACGCCGGAGCAACGAGTGGCCGTGTTGTATATGTTCCACAAGGCCTTGATGCCCGGCGGGTATCTGGTCACCGAGCAGACGCAGAAACTGCCCCCCGAAATCGAGCCGCTGTTCCGGCGCGTCAGCGGGGCAGGGCAACTGTTTCAGAAACTGTCAACGGATTGAACGGATTAGAACAGATTTTTTTTCTTTTGACCAGCAACGATTTTGGAAGGGGGCTTGACATGAACAATATCAAATTGACCGTAAAACTGCTGGGAGCTTTTATCTTCGTCGCGCTGATTGCCGGCGTGGTAGGAGCAGTGGGCTACTTCACCCTCGCCAACATATCTGATACTTACAACCGTATTGTCGAAGGGCAAATGCCGGGCGTTAAAGAACTGGGCATGCTAGGCCAGGCACAAGGCACCATCCTGGCCAGCGAGCGTGGCCTGTTCCTCAATGACATGATCACAGATCGAACGGTGCGACAGGCGCAATACGATTCGATAGAAAGCGCCTGGGAGATGATTAACGAAAGCTGGGGCGATTACGTGATCTTGGAAAGGACCGCTGAAGAGGAACAAAAATGGCAAGAATTTTTACCGGTATGGAACCAATGGAAAGCCAATCACGAGAAAGCAATGCAACTGCTCAAGGAACGGGATCGCTTGATCGACGCCGGCAAAAATTTCGGCGACCCTGAAGTTGATCAACTGGACGCCGAGGCATGGAAGGCCTCCGTCGCAGCCCGCGAGCATTACGAAGCTTCCGCCCTGATCTTGCGCGAATTGTTTGACACCAGTTACAATGCGGCCCTGGCTGCCGACAAGGCTGCCGACGCCCAGACGGCCACGGCAAAGATGACCATCAACGTGACCATCGCGATCGCCATTGTTCTCGCTATCGGCTTTGGTGTCTTCCTCTCACGGAACATCACCCGGCCGATGGAAAAGGTCGTCTATATGATCCAGGAAATGAGCCGCGGGCATCTGGGTGAGCGCCTGCATCTGAATCGTCGAGACGAAGTCGGCATTCTGGCCGAGACAATGGATGAATTTGCTGAGGCATTGCAAACCGACGTCATCGGTGTGATGCAACAAGTAGCCGCGGGTGATCTGGGATTCACGGTCAGGGTGCGCGACGAAAAAGACGAGATCGGCCCGGCGCTGCAACAGATGCAAACCACGTTGCGAAGCCTGATCGCCGAGACCAACACCCTCACCCGAACTGCCGTGGAAGGCCGTCTGGCCACGCGTGGTGACGCGAGCGCCTTCCAGGGCGCGTACCGCGAGGTCGTCGAAGGCATCAATGCCACTCTGGACGCGGTGATCGCCCCGTTGAATGTGGCAGCAGAATACATCGAACGCATCGCGCAAGGCAATATCCCCGCCCCCATCACCGAGCACTATCGCGGCGACTTCAACGAGATCAAGAATAACCTCAACATCTGCATCGCCGCCATCAACGCCCTCACCGACGACACCAATATGCTCACCCAGGCCGGGATTCAGGGCCGTCTTTCCACCCGCGCTGACGCTACGCGCCATCAAGGTGACTTCCGCGCCATCGTCGAAGGCATGAACGCCACTCTTGACGCCTTCACCGCCCCGATGAATCTGGCCGCCGAGTACGTTGAGAAAATCGCCCAAGGTGTCATCCCTGCCCCCATCACTGCCGACTTAAACGGCGATTTCAACGTGCTCAAGAACAATCTCAACACCCTCAGCGCCCGCCTGCGCGACATGCTTACCACCCTCAACGACGCCGCCAGTAATCTCAGCGCCGCCGCCGCCGAAATCCTCTCCTCCA
>JAIOAS010000282.1 GCA_019873725.1 Chloroflexota bacterium
CGCCGCTTCTGTTCGGGGTCGGTGACGCCCGCCAGCGCGCCCAAGAAGCGGTCTGACGCATCCACCATCACCAAATGGATGCCGAGCGCCTCCTGGAACGTGGCTTTGACCTGCGCGGCTTCGTCGCGCCGCAGCAGGCCCGTGTCCACGAAGATGCACGTCAACTGGTCGCCGATGGCTTTGTGGATCAGCGCCGCCACGACCGCGCTATCGACACCGCCACTCAACCCACACACCACCTGCCCGTCGCCGACCTGCGCGCGCACGCGGGCCACGCTCGCTTCGATGAACGCCTCTGTCGTCCACGTGCCGTGGCAGCCGCACACGTCGTAAAGGAAGTGCCGCAACATCGTGGCTCCGTTGGGCGTGTGTTTCACTTCCGGGTGGAACTGCACGCCGTAGACCCGGCCCGTGGCATCGCCGATGGCAGCGAGGATGCCGCTGTTGCTGCGTGCCAGCACCCGGAAGCCTGCCGGCAGCGTCTCAATGCGGTCACCGTGGCTCATCCATACCATCTGCCGGGCGTCCAGGCCGGCGAACAGCGGGGTATCTGTTTCAAGGATGTCGATCTCGGCAGGGCCGTACTCGCGCGCGAGACCTGGAACAACTTGCCCGCCGAGTGTATGCGCCAGCAAATGCAGCCCATAGCAGATGCCGAGCACGGGCACATCGCTGTGGATGACGTAGTCCGGCAGGGTCGGCGCTCCTTCTTCGTAGACGCTGTTCGGCCCGCCGGAAAGGATCAGTCCCATCGGACGGCGGGCCAGCACTTGCGCTTCCGGTGCGTTCCAGGGAAAAATTTCAGCGTAGACGTGCTGTTCACGGACACGCCGGGCGATCAGTTGCGTGTACTGCGAACCGTAATCCAGGATGACGATGGTTTCTTGTGTGGTCACGGGGTTTCTCCTCAACAAACCACGAATCTACACAAATTTCCACTAATTTACCTTTTATTTCGTGAAAATTCGTGTAGATTCGTGGTGAAAGTTAATTCTCGTCGGCGAAGATAATGCGGCCGTCGTCGTGCATTTCGGTGATGATGACCATGGACTCGATGGGGACGCCCAAGGGGGTCAACAATTCGCGCCCGCCCTCGAAGGATTTTTCGACGAGCGTGCCGATGCCGACCAACGTGGCCCCGGCATCGGCGACAATCCGCGCCATCGCCGCAATCGTTTGCCCGGTGGCGAGAAAATCGTCGATAATGAGCACGCGATCGCCGGGGGAGATAAACTCCGGGGATACCATCAGCGAGACCTGCCCGCCTTTGGTGTGCGACGGCGCAAATTCCACGAACACCGGCTCCTGCATTGTCACGGGCTTGTGTTTGCGGGCGTAGACCAGGGGCAAGCCCATCGCGTATGCCGCCGCCATTGCCGGGACGATGCCCGACACTTCGGCGGTGAGCACGCGCGTGGGATGCGCATTTGCAAAACGGCGGGCGAACTCCGCACCCACCTCCAACATCAATGTAGCGTCTACCTGATGATTGATCACACTGTCGATCTTAAGAATACCGCGACCTAAGTTTTTCCCCTCGCTCAGGATACGCTCTTTCAACCTTTCCATGCGTTTCACCTCATCCTTCTGGTTTGTGGGAGATATACTTTTGCTGCCGGGTATTCTATCGCTAAATGCTGGCTTTGCAACAGAACAGAAACTGGCGTTATTGGGGAACAACCTTAATTTGTCACCTGCCCGGAGGCGGGGGCTGGAGCTTCCGGGCAGGTCGCGGTCAGGCGAGGTGTACAAATGCTCTTTATGTCGCCGGAGTGACGCCGGCAAGTTTCGGCGTTCCAAAGAGGGGGCGGCGTTTGGAAGTCATCCTGGCCTTACTGTCGTTCGGCTGGGTTTGGTGACGCTGCCACAATACCCACAATAAAATTCCACCGGCAATGGAAAGCAATCCCCCGCCAATCCAGCCGGCGATCCGTAATCCTTGCCCTGCCCGCTCCTGCCGCCTGGCTTCCTCAAGCAGATCACGCTCCAGTTCGGCGACGAATCGCTCGGTCGGCCACATCGGCGTCAATGCCGCCTGGATGGACTGCTCCAGCAGGGTTTGCTCGTGGGGGAGAATCCCTTGTCCCAGTTGTATGTACTTCTTCCTAAAAGAGACCATCGGTAAATTCCTCTTGTTGCAATGTTTCCCGTAAATCCAATAAGGTGCGGTGATAGAGCGACTTGATGGCGCCCTCTGTTTTGCCCAACACGTTACCAATATCCTCATTGGACATCTTTTCGACAAATTTCAGGATCAACAGCGTCTTCCGCTCTTCCGGCAACTGCGCGATGAGCCGCGCCACCAGCGCCTGGCGTTCTACGTGGACGATGTGGGCGTGCGGTTCATCATGGGGCGTTCCCTCTCCCGGATGATCGCCGGCCACTTCCAGCGAGATGACCGGATGCCGGCTTTGGTCCCGATACCAGTTCACCACCAGATTGTGTGCGATGCGAAACAGCCATGCCTGAAACGCGCCGCCGCGATCCTTGTACTGGTGCAGGCTGCGTAACGCGCGAAAAAAAGTGCGCGATGTCAAATCCTCGGCTTCGAGCTGGTTTCCCGTATGGCGATAGAGATAGTTGTAAATCCGTTTGACGTACTTTTGGTAGAGCTTGCCAAAAGCCTCCGCGTCGTGTTTTGCGGCCTCGATCAGCGCTCGTTCTTCTGATAGCGCCGCATCTTCTTGAATTGCCTGGCTGTTCTCCTGTTCACTATCTCCGTCTGATGCCGTCAATCGCGCATAAGCTGAATAGACGAGGCCATCGCCTGCGTCCTCCTCCGCGAACGGCCGGACCACGCCAACCGTCGCGCTGCCTCCATTATCCATCGCCCCCTCCATAGATTCACAACCCCATCATACCGCTAAAGTTACGTTTGAAAAGCCATAACTCTGTTCAACCGGGCACATTTTGAACCACAGAGACACGAAGGACACAGAGAAAAATGCCCTGTGATCTCTGTGCCTCTGTGGTCAATCAGACCGCCTTCCTGAGTCGTTACGAGAAGTCAACGTAACTTTCGGAGATTTACAGTGTTATTAGTCTCAGTAGATCCAAAAATGCTTGTTCAAGGGGATCGTCAGATCCCCGTTCAAAATGCTTGCTTCAAGGGGATCGTCAGATCCCCGTTCGGTCTGGATCTGGCGATCCAGACCAAGCAAAATTAGATCTACTGAGTCTCAGCAAACAGGGCTGACAGGATCATCACAGATGGAAACATCACAGACTTTACACACCCGTCGTGAGGCAGCCCGCTTGGGCGGCGGTGAAGCACGCATCGCCGCGCAGCACGCCAAAGGCAAGCGCACAGCCCGCGAACGGATCGCCGCGCTGCTCGACCCCGACTCGTTCAGCGAGACGGGGATGTTCGTCACCCATCGCGCCGTCGGCTTTGGCCTGGAAAACGACCATCCGGCGGGCGACGGCGTGGTGACGGGGACCGGCAAAATCGAAGGCCGCCCGGTGTGCGTCTTCGCGCAGGATTTCACCGTGCTCGGCGGCTCGGTGGGCGAGGCGCACGGGCGCAAAATCGCCCGCCTGATGGACATCGCACTGCAAACCGGCGTCCCGCTCATTGGCCTCAACGACTCCGGCGGCGCGCGCATCCAGGAGGGTGTGGACGCGCTGGCAGCCTACGGCGAGATTTTCTACCGCAACGTGCAGGCGTCCGGTGTGATTCCGCAACTTTCGGTGATCCTCGGCCCGTGCGCGGGCGGCGCGGTCTACTCTCCGGCGATCACGGATTTCGTGTTCATGGCCGAAGAGACGGCGCACATGTTCATCACCGGCCCCGATGTGATCCGCGCTGTGACCCGCGAGGAGGTGGACTTCGAGACGCTCGGCGGTGCAGGCATCCACGCCTCGCGCAGCGGTGTCGCGCACTTCACCGCGCCCGACGAGGACGCTGTCTTCGCTCAGGTGCGCTGGCTGTTGACTTTCCTGCCGCCGAATAACCTCACGCCGCCGCCGTGTATCGTCGCCTCGGATGATCCACGCCGCGCCACCCCCGAACTGCGCGACGCCGTCCCCGCCGACCCGCAGCAGCCCTACGACGTGCGCGCGGTCATCGAGCCATTGGTGGACGATGGCGAATTTCTCGAAGTCCAACCCGCCTTCGCGCAGAATCTCGTCGTCGGTTTTGCGCGGCTGGACGGACATCCGGTGGGCATCGTCGCCAACCAACCGGCGACACTTGCGGGTGTGCTCGACATTGACGCGGGTGACAAGGGCGCGCGCTTCATCCGCTTCTGCGACGCCTTCCACATCCCGCTGGTGACGCTGGTGGATACGCCCGGCTTCCTGCCCGGCACGCACCAGGAGCACAACGGCATCATCCGCCACGGAGCCAAGCTGATTTTCGCCTACGCCGAGGCCACCGTCCCCAAAGTCACGCTCATCCTGCGCAAAGCCTACGGCGGCGCCTACATCGTGATGGGGTCCAAGCATCTGGCGGGGGACGTGAACCTGGCATGGCCCACTGCCGAAATCGCCGTGATGGGGCCGGAGAGCGCGGTCAACGTCGTCTTCCGCAAAGACCTGGCCGCCGCCGCAGACCCGGATGCCTGCCGCGCCGACCTGATCCGCCACTATCGTGAAGAGCTGGCGAACCCGTTTGTCGCCGCGTCGCGCGGTTACCTGGATGACGTGATCGATCCCGCCGAAAGCCGCGCCCGCCTCATCACCGCCCTGGATTTCCTCCGCGACAAACGCCAGCGGACGCCGAAGCGGAAGCATGGGAATATACCTTTGTAAAACGTAAAACGTAAAACGAAAAACGTAAAGATCACGTTTTACGTTTTTCGTTTTACGTTTTGTGCGTCAGGAGTCACAGTCAATGAAAGTACTTGTCGCCAACCGAGGTGAAATTGCTATTCGCATTCTGCGGGCGTGCCGCGATTTGGGGCTGCCGAGCGTGGCTGTCTACTCCGACGCCGACCGCGAGGCGCTGCACACGCGCTACGCCGACGAAGCCGTCCACCTGGGGCCGACGGCAGCGGCGCAGAGCTACCTCAACATCCCGGCGGTGATCGCGGCGGCGCGGCAAAGCGGCGCGCGCGCGGTCCATCCGGGCTATGGCTTCCTTTCGGAGAACGCCGACTTCGCCCGCGCCGTCGAAGAGGCCGGCCTGACCTTCATCGGCCCGCGCCCGGAGACGATTGCGCTCACCGGCGACAAGCTGGCGGCCCGCCGCGCCGCACGCGACGCGGGCTTGCCCGTGCTCCCCGGCCCCGATGCGCCGCTCACGGAGGCCATCGTCGCCGATGTGGCCGCGCAGGTACAGTATCCGGTGCTCGTCAAAGCGACGGCGGGCGGCGGCGGGCGCGGCATCCGCCTGGCGCGCAATCCCGACGAGTTAGCCGCGATGGTGACGGCGGCGCGCAAGGAGGCGCAGGCGGCTTTTGGCGACGATACGGTCTACCTGGAACCGCTGGTGCAACGCGCGCGCCACATTGAAGTGCAAATCCTGGGCGACGGCGCGGGGCGCATCCTTTGCCTGGGCGAACGCGAGTGCTCTATCCAGCGGCGGCGGCAGAAGCTCATTGAAGAAGCGCCCGCCCACGGTCTGCGCGACGCACAACGCGCCTACCTCTACGATGCAGCCGCGCGGGTGGGTCGCGCGCTCGGCTATCGCAGCCTGGGCACGGTGGAATTTCTGCTCGACGACCGGGGCGCGTTTCACTTCATCGAGATCAACCCGCGCATCCAGGTGGAGCACCCGGTCACGGAGATGGTCACGGGACTGGATTTGGTCAAGGAACAACTACGACTGGCCGCCGGCAAACCGCTGCGCTACACGCAAGATGCCGTTGAACTGCGCGGCGCAGCCATCGAAGCGCGTGTGCTGGCCGAGGAGCCGGCGGCGGGCTTCCTCCCGGCGACCGGCATCGTCGCGCACCTCAAAGAGCCGGGCGGGCCGGGCATCCGCGTGGATAGCGCGCTCTATCCGGGGATGGCGGTCACGGC
>JAIOAS010000283.1 GCA_019873725.1 Chloroflexota bacterium
ATCGCTGTCCAGTCGCCTGAAAAGCTCGATGATGTCGTGTTTCCAGGCCCACCGCAAGTTGTAGGCCAGGTCCCATAAAGGTTTCAGGGGTTCAGGCAGCGCGGGGATGATCGAGAAGGTGCGCATCGGTTTCATAGACACTCTACTCCTTCATTTTGCTACAGCATAACACGGGCGGGGACACTTATGGAGTATAGCCTATCACGTTTTCCGACGAAGGCAAGCGGCGATGTACACAACAGCGCGGCGAGCCGTGTGTGACCCGCCGCGCGCTTAGAGTTCGTAAAATTACAACTGCTACAATACGTCCCGCCGAACGAAGTGCCAGCCGCCGATCACAGCAGCGATCAGGCCGCCGATACTGCCGAACAACAGTTCTTTGACGGGCAGGACCCCCTCTGCGAAGAAGTTGAGCGCGCCGATGTTCTCGCTAAAGCCGTTGGCGACGAGGGCGGGCAGCGTGTAAGGGTAGAATCCGGCATATTTGCTTTGAATGACGATGACACTGGCGACGGTCAACGCGATGCCCACGCTGCAAGCGACAGCGAAGTTCGACCAACGCTGCGCCACCCACGTCTGGATCGCGATGACGAGCCAGCTTCCCAGGAACATGAGCAGCCCGTACAGCGCCATCTCGCCCAGCGGCGGTGCGACCTCGAAACCCAGACCGGGGAACACCCACCGGAAGCCCAGTCCGCTCAGCAGGATAAGGGCGATCAGGACCGCGCAACTCAGGCCGATGAAGGCCACACCGCACAGATATTTGGCCGCGTAGAGCGCCCCGCGTGAAACCGGCAGCGCAAAAAGGTGCTTCCACTGGTGGCTGTGATGTTCCCACTGCGCCACCAACGCGGTTTCCAGCGTCACGAAAAGCGGCAGCATCAACAGCGACCAGATCACCAGCGTCTGCTGTGTGTAGAAAACCCAGGCCGAGCCGAACAACTTGCTCTGCTCGAGGTGATAGCTGTATTGATCCCACATCATCGCCACCTGCAAGCTGATGACGACCGCCGGGGCGATCAGGGTTAGCCAGAACGCCAGCGTGCGTTTGGTCTTCAACAATTCTGCGTGTAAAGCGTGTGTAATGTCTTTCATTGTGATCTCCTTTGAATGGTCAGGTAGTCAGGTAGTCGTTAGTCGGGCAGTCGGATAGTCGTTGGTGATTCAAGTCGCTGATCATACAGCGATGACTATTGGACTTAGGACGATTAGACTATTGGACTTCGGACTCAAGCTGTCAGGCTCAAGAACATATCTTCCAGCGTCGGCTGTTCCAGGTTGATGTGATAGACGTTGATGCCGCTTTGCGTCAATTGCGCGTTGATCATCGATGCATCGGACAGATTATTGGCGTCGACGACCAGGCGGTGACCGCCGTTGCTCTTGACCTGCCACCCGGCGGCTGCCAACACGCTCTTGGCGCGCTGCGGTTGGTCGACTTCGAGGGTGAGTTGGGTGTCCATCTGCGCGTGGAGTTCGTCGAGCGTCCCCTGGAAGCGCAACTGCCCCTGCTGGATGATGCCGATGTGCGTGGCGACCTGCTCGACCTCGCTCAGCAGGTGGCTGGAAAGGAAGACGGTGATTCCCTGCGCCGGTAGGCCGCAAATGAGATCGCGCATCTCGTGGATGCCCGCCGGATCGAGGCCGTTGGTCGGCTCGTCGAGGATCAGCAGCTCCGGGTCGACGAGCAGCGCCAGCGCCAGCCCCAGCCGTTGTTTCATTCCGGTGGAATAGGTTCTTGCTGGCCGGTCGGCGGCGTCGACGAGTTTGACAATATGCAGCGCCCGATCGCGCTGCGCCGTCGTCGCGTCGATGAGGCGGCGCGTCAGTTCCAGGTTCTCCCGCCCGGTGAGGTGCGGGTAGAGCGACGGCCCTTCGACCAGCGCCCCGACCTTTCGCAGAATGTTTTTCCGGTTGCCTCGCAGCGATTGCCCGAACAGGTGTACATCACCCTCTGTGGGACGGATCAGGCCGAGCAGCATACGGATCGTCGTCGTCTTCCCCGCGCCGTTCGGCCCGAGGAAAGCGTAGATCGAACCCTGGGGAACGGCGAGCTCCAGCCCGTTGACCGCCAGCACGTCGCCAAAGCGCCGGGTCAGGTTGACGGTTTGAATGAGTTGAGCGGCCATCAGTCCACCTCCCCTGGCCCTTGAACGCCCATGGCCCGGCGCTCGTGTGGGTCCACACGCGCGTACAGCCAGCTTCCGGCGATCGTCGCGCCGAAGAACAGAATTGCCAAGATACTGAGTCCACTGCCTAAAAACGTCATTGTATTGCCTCCTGTGTTGATATGCTTGTATCATAGCAAGGCAATGTCACAGGAGTTTTGTGGAAGTGTCGCAGGTTTGTCGCAAAAGGGTAGACGGTAGACAGTAGACAGGGGGGGCTTGCGCCGGATCATGATCCGGCGATGCGGGGACGGCGGATTGTGATCCGCCTTACTCCTTTCCAAGGAACAAAATCCGCAAGTTCGCGTAGTTGAATTACTACTACCGGTGGCACGAGATGAAGCACCATACACCATTTCGCCCCAAATAGGGGAGGTCATTCCTGCCCTGTAATTATCCCAACTTGCGGATTTTGATGTTTGGAAGGGAGTAAGCGTTGAAGCTGGTTATTTTGGGGGAGATGATGCGCCATCGCAGAGCCAGGCACGGGTGGGCAAGGTTGGAGACTGGCCCGAGCGGGAAAGCGTGATTGGAACCGCGAATCGCGCGAATTTCCGCTGATTTTTTTTCAGAAAGATTCGGCGAATGCAGACATTCGCGTAGATTCGCGAGATTAGCGGTTTATTTTCGGAGCGGTGATGCTTGTGGTAGCGTCACGCCGAAGCAACTGCCCTCGCCGGGCGTGCTGCGCGCGTCCACTGCACCGCCCATCGCTTCGACGAGGTCTTTGACCAGCGCCAGGCCCAGGCCCGCGCCCTGTGCGTCGAGTTCGCGGGCGTTGTCCCCGCGGTAGAAGCGTTCCCAAACGTGCGGAAGTTCCTCCGGTGGGATGCCCGCGCCAGTATCGCAGACTTCGATGCGGACAGCATTATCCGTGGCAGACGCAAGGACGGCGACGATCCCGCCGGGCGGTGTGTGGCGCAGCGCGTTGCGCAGCAAGTTGGTGAGCACCTGATCGAGCCGTTCGGCGTCGGCGCTGGCCGGCGGTAAATTCGCGGGGATGTCGGTAATCACCTCGACATGCTCGCGCTGCCGGGCGAGGGGGGCCAGGGCTTCGACGCGGCGCTGTATCACATTCGCCACATCGGCTGCGGTGATGTTCAGCGACAGCCCGCCCGCTTCGGCTCGTGAGACGGTGAACAGATCGTCGATCAACCGCTGCAAGCGCACGATTTCCCGCTCCATCACCGTCAAATCATGCTGCACGGAGGCAGGAAGGTCGGCTTCCGCGCGATTTTGCAAGGAGTCGAGATAACCGCGCACCGTCGCCACGGGCGTGCGCAGTTCGTGCGAGACACTGGCAACGAGTTCGCGGCGCGATTGCAGCAAGGCCGCCACACGGTCGCGCTCGGTTTGCAAATCGCGCAGCGTGCGCTCCAGGTCGCCGGCCATAGCATTGAAGGTACTCTGTACCTGGGCAACTTCATCTTCGCCATCGACCGCGACGCGTGTCGTGTAATCGCCGTCGCGCAGTTTCGCTGTGGCTGCGGCCAATCGTTCGAGCCTTTTCGTCGTTTTGTGGGCGATGAAGAAAGAAACAAGCAGCGAGGGCGGCAGTATACCGATCAGCAGGATAACGAGAAAAACTACGCCCATGGCCAGGACTGGGAATAAGGCGTGTAAAAGCTGTTCAAGAAAGAACGCAGAGATTGGGCCATATTCGGCATTCGGCACGATGTAGCCGGCAAATAGCCAGAATACAAGCAGTGACCCCGCTCCCAAAACGACAACAGCGACCGCAACGGTAAGATGCGCGTGCGTTAGCGCCCACAGCATTCTCCGCCGCCGTAGATTCTCCCAGAGCAACCACATACGCGCGCCGATGCGCACAAATACGAAGCCAGGACCGGTCAGTGCCATAAGGAATAGGACAAAGCTCGCGCTGCTGAAAGTGGAGTTGAGCCAGAGGGCATCCCAGCGCAGGAGATAATGCGCCGGCAAAAAAAGCCCGCCGACCGTCATCATGCTGACCAGGATCCCCAACGCTATCTCTTCGACCCCTTGCCGTATCAGCCGTCCGGTCGCCAGCCGGGCGCGCAGTGCGACCCACGTTCCACACGCGGTACATAAGAACAGAAGGCCATCGGCAAGCAAGGCAGGAGAGGCTACATTGGCGATACGCGAGAGGACGAAGAGGATAAAGGCTCCCAGCAGCCAGGCTTCGCCCAATACCCGGAACGGGTGGCACAACCACAGGAATTTGTAGGGGAAGCCTGAGGGTTTGGTGACGATAATTTCCTGGTACTTTTGGCGGTTCACAGTGCTTTACTCCGCTCGCAGCCGGTAGCCCACGCCCCACACCGTCTCGATGGCGTCGCCGAGATCGCCGAGCTTCTTGCGCAGGCGCAGCACGGTGTTATCGACGGAGCGATCCCCCGCGACGTAATTCCCGCCCCAGACGGTATCCAGCAGATACGTGCGGCTGAAGGCGCGGCCCGGATTCCGCATCAGCAGGTGCAGTAGATCGAACTCCGTGCGGGTGAGGCTCAAGGGGACACTGTCGAGCGTCGCGCGGTAGGCGTCGGGTTCCAGCGACAGCGCGCCGTAGCTCAGCGTGTGCTCCGCTTTGGCGCGGTCGGCAGCGAGGATTTGCTGGACATTCTCCACGCGGCGCAGCAGCGCCCGCACGCGCGCGATGAGTTCGCGCATCCCAAACGGCTTGGCGAGATAGTCATCCGCGCCCACTTCCAACCCGATGACCCGGTCGGCTTCCTCGCCCCGCGCGGTGAGCATGAGAATGGGAACCGCCGAATCGCGGCGGATCTGCCGCAGCACTTCCAGCCCGTCCAGCCTGGGCAGCATCCAATCGAGGATGATGAGGTCCGGCTCGTGCCTGGCGTGGAGTTGCAGCGCCGCCAGCCCGTCGACGGCGTGCAGCACGGTGTAGTCCATCGCGCGCAGTTCGCGCACGATCACCTCGGCCAAATCGCGCGCATCCTCAACCAGCAAAATCGTCGTCATCTCACCTTTGCCTCATTTCTCAATACCTGCTTCCATTGTACCACAGCCCTTACAAACATTTGTCGCAAAACTGTCGCAAAAAAAGGGTGGGGGTTTGGGGGCGGTGCATCCCGCCCCCAAACCCCCACTTGCAGATTTTTGATTCGTGAAGATTCGGCGAATGCGGTCATTCGTGAAGATTCGTGGTAAAATACACCCTATGCACATCCGAAGTCTCAGTTTACGTCAATTTCGCACCTACAACCGGCTCGAACTCGATCTCCCGGCCTCGCCCATCTTGCTGTTGGGCGCCAACGCGCAGGGGAAGACGAGCCTGCTGGAAGCCATCGCCTACCTCGCGGTGGGACGTTCGCCGTTGACCAACACGGACCAACACCTGATCCACTGGCGCGCCGTCGAAGCCGCCATGCCCTTCGCCCACCTCAAAACCGAGGTCGTGCACCGCAACCGCGCCGACCTGATCGAAATCGCGTTGGAGCAGAAGACGCTCAGCAACGGCAGCGCGCGGATGGAAAAGCAGATCAAGCTGAACCAGCACACCATCCGCCAGATGGACTTGGCGGGGCACTTGAATGTCGTCGTCTTTCTGCCGGAAGACGTCGACCTGGTCAGCGGTGCGCCGGCAGGGCGGCGGCGCTTCCTCGACGATCTGCTCTCGCAAGTCTACCCGGCCTACGTGGAGGCCCTGGGCGAATATCAGACCGCGCTTTCACGGCGCAATGCGCTGCTGCGTCACCTGCGCGACTTCGGCGGGGATGCCGCGCAGCTTGCCCCGTTGGAGGAGACGCTGGCGCAAACCGGCGTGACG
>JAIOAS010000284.1 GCA_019873725.1 Chloroflexota bacterium
CGACGACGAACGACTGCGGCGCGCCATCTCGTGGAAGTATCAGTACGACCTGGTACAGGCCACACCCAAGCCCAAGTACTGGATCGAAGTGCGGCTGGAGGACTTCGTACTACATCAAGACGAGACGCTGGCGCGGCTGGAAGATTTCCTGGGCATCCCATTGGCGAAGATTCCGGTCAACCCGGAGGTCATCGGACGCTGGAAGACGGACGAGAAGCCGCACGACTTCGATTTCTTCGCGCCGGCGATGAAACAATACGGCTACACGACGCCAGACAGCCAGGAAGCATCATCATGCGGAAAATGACCCGCCGGAGCTTTCTTAAGGGACTGCCGTTGGGGATAGGAACCTGCATCCTCGCCTGCAGCGGCTTGTACGGCTACGGCGCAAAGATCGAGATGTACCATCCGGTTGTCGATCATGTGAAAATCCCTATCGAGAACCTGCCGGACGATCTGATCGGCTTCCGTATCGTCGCCATGAGCGATTTGCACATCGATCCCTTGTGGCAATTCGAGTTATTCGAGAAGGCGTTTGCCCTGGCAAACCAGGCCGCGCCTGATCTGATGTTGCTTTTGGGAGATTATGTCACCTACGACATCACTGCAATGGACAAGCTGAAGGATCAATTCGGCCAACTGCACGCGAAGTACGGCGTCTTTGCTTGCATGGGGAATCACGAAGTATGGACCGACGCCCTCATCGCGCAAGAGACACTTAGAAGCGTGGGAATAACAACTTTAGTAAACGCGGGCACAACGATTCATGTAGGAAGTGCTACCCTATATTTAGCAGGATTAGAGGCGTGGTGGAACGAGTACGGAAGTCCCGATCTCGATACCGCATTGGCAAACGCCCATCCCGACGATGTGGTTGTGGTGATGATGCACGAACCCGACTATGCAGACGTCACGGCGCAAGACGGAAGAGTAGATTTGCAATTGTCCGGGCACAGTCATGGCGGGCAAGTGATAATCCCTTTTTACGGGGTGATCTATCGCGCACCCTATTCGCGGAAATATCCCCTCGGCCTTTACCGTGTGGGTGACATGTGGCAATACACGACGCGGGGCATCGGAGTGAACAGCGATGTACCCTTCCGTATCAATTGCCCGCCAGAAGTCACCGAAATCGAGTTGGTGCGCGCATGAAATATGATAAATTGAGCAAAGATACTGAATCGATACGCGAAGTTTTCAATATCTCTGTCCCGGCGCTGGGACATATCCCCACGCAGGGGCAACCGTGCCTGCTGTGCGGTCGGCGGGACTTCCTCCTGCTCAACACCTTCGTGCTGAATGACCAGCGGTTTCACACGGTACGCTGCATCCACGACGGGATGATGTGGTTGGAGCCACAACCCACCGAGCAATTCTATCAGACGCTGTACACGACATACTACCACAGCACAGGGCCTGACGATCCGCTGCTGGAACAAGCCACCTTGAATGTCCATGCCAATGTCGAGGAGCGCAGACACATCGTGCAACTCCGTGTCGCGCAAATCGAGCAGTTCAGCCAAACCGGGCGGCTGTTGGAAGTCGGGTTTGGCAACGGGTTTTTGCTGGAGGCGGCAGCCGCAAGAGGGTGGCAAGTCGTCGGGCTGGAACTGGATCAAGATTGCGTTAAGCGAATGACCGATCAGGACATTCCGGCCTACTGCTGCAATCTGCTCGAATATCCGGGTGAGGCAGAACCTTTCGACGTGATTGCCATGTACAGCGTGATCGAACACGTGTTGGACCCGGCGGCGTATCTCAACAAAACATTCTCGCTCCTGAAAACCGGCGGGATTCTGGTGCTGCGCCTTCCCGATACCGAGGCGGAAGGCCCGCCCGCGTCTTTGATCGCCCACGTCTATCACTTTAACGCCCACACGATTATGGTGCTCTTGCGCCGGTGTGGATTCGAAGTTCTGCAAATCGACAACTTCAGCTTGTGGAAGCCACAAAGGTATCCAGGCGCATTATGGAACATGAATGTCATCAGCCGGAAAAGCTGATGTGCTCCTCTTCACGGGGACTGGGAGCAGAAATGGAGGTAAAAATGCATATCGAAACCGATCTACGCAAAATCAAAGAACTTGCCCAACAACGTGAGGACGAAAACTGGAAGTTCCGTTCTTTCTTGAAAGCAAGCAGCATGTCCTCAGAAGAGCTGGATGCTATTGTCCGTGAGCTATACACGGAGGTAGCCGCTGTGATCGACTGCCAGGCTTGCGCCAACTGCTGCCGGCTTCTCGCACCAAAACCAACGCCAGCAGAGATCGATAATTTTGCAGCGACATTGCAAATGCCGGTGGAAACATTCAAGGCAAGGTATCTGATGCAGGAAGGCGAACGCAAAGGGCAACTGTCACGGCCTTGCCCTCTTCTCCGAGATAATGTCTGTTCTGTGCCGGTTGAACATCGCCCGCCGGATTGTGTGGATTACCCGTATTTGCTACGCGAAGACTTTCGGAGCCGGTTGTTTGGGGTGCTCGCCAACTACGAAATCTGTCCAATCGTGTTCAACGTCTACGAGCAATTGAAGGCGCGCCTGTGGCACAGGCGCAGAGTGAAACACGCAAAATGGTAATGGACACAAGGTAAACCATCACAGCATCACGTATCACCTATCACCCATCAAGGAGTGAACCTATGTTACGAGTCTGCGTCATCGGCATGGGGCCAATCGGCAATCGCCATGCCAGCATCTACAAGGAAGACCCACTCGCCGAGTTAGTCGGCGTGTGCGACATCATCAAGGAGCGAGCGGACGCGGCGGCGGCGCGCCTGGGCGTACCGGCATTCTACGACGCGCCGACCATGCTGGCAGCCCTCGCGCCCGACCTGTGCAGCGTCACCACGGGCGGCTACGAGTATTCGAGTGACCACTATCTGCCCACGATGCAGGCGCTCGAAGCAGGTTGCCACGTGCTCGGCGAAAAACCCATCAGCAACGAGATCGAAAAGGGCGCGGAGATGGTCGCCAAAGCGCGCGAGAAGGGCGTGTGCTACGCCATCAACCTCAATCACCGCTTCACGCCCGCCGCGTATCTGGCAAAACGCTGGCAGAATGAGGGCCGCATCGGGCATCTGCTGTTCATCAACATGGCGCTGTGGATCAAAAACCCGGCGGAAAGTTCGCCCTACTACATGATCAAGGCGCTGAACCCCCACTCGGTGGACATCATGCGCTACTTCGGCGGCGATATCGAGGCCGTGCAGTGTTTCGGCACGACCGCGCCAGGCCGCAGCATCATCACCACCGCGCACTTCAGCATGCGTTTCAAGAACGGCGCGGTTGGTGGCCTGACCGCCTCCTACGACATCGAACGCGGGCATCCTATGGAACGCTGCGAAGTGGCGGGCGTCAACGGGCGCTTCGTGATCGAGGACATGTGGCGCGAGGCGACGCTCTACCCGGCGGGCGACTATGTGAAGCACGTCTACACCAACCCCGTCTTCGGCGGCATGCGCGACTTCGAGGACACTTTCCGCAACCGCATCCACAAATTCCTGGAAGAAGTGACCGCCGGCGTCCCGCCTGACCACATCGACGGCTCCGGCGCCGATGGCCTCGCCGCGCAGAAAGTGCTCCACGCGGCCATCGAGTCGCTGCAAACAGAATCGGTGGTATACGTCAAGTAGGTCCGACGACCAATATTTTCACCACGAATTTTCACGAATCTTCACCAATTTTGATTTCTATTCGTGAAAATTCGTGTAGATTCGTGGTTTTACTTGAGGAGAACACCATGAAGCTAGGCGCGAATTCGGTATTGTTTGGCGCGTTCGATCTGGAAACGGCGTTCAAGTATACGGCGATGGCCGGGTATGACGGCATCGAGCTTTCGGCCATCGGTGGGATGAGCGAGCATCTGGTCATCGAGCGGTGGCGAGAAATCGCGCCGGAGATCAAACGGCTGGCGCAGGCGTACAACCTGGAACTGCTGGCGATGGAACAACCGTCGCAAGACCCGGCGATCATGGAGCAGGCATTCCAGGCAGCGGTGGAGATCGGCATCCCCATCATCAACTGCGGGCCGGGCGGCAAAAGCGAGGACGAAGCCGCGTGGCCCAAAGTCATCGATTCGCTCGGCGCTCTGGCGACCATGGCCGAAAAGTACGGCGTGACGTTGTGCGTCAAAGCGCACGTCGGCGCGAGCATCTACAACACACCGACGACGCTGCGCGCGATGCGGGAAATCACGTCACCCGCATTCGGCATCGATATGGACCCCTCGCACATCTACCGGGCGGGCGAGAACCCGGTGGAGGCCATCGCCGCCGTCATCTCCCGCGTGAAGCACGTCCACATCCGCGACTGCAAAGGCCGCCAGCAGGGGCCGGGCGCGCCCGCCGATCAAGCCAACGGGCGCGGCGACATCGACCTCGTGGGCTACATCCGCGTGCTGCACGAACACGGGTACGCGGGGCCGCTGGATTTGGAGATCATCGGCACAAAGGGACAAGGCTATACACTGGAACAATGCATCACCATCGCCGCCGAATCGCGCGGGCACATGCAGGCGTGCCTCCAGGCCTGCGGCGCGCGGTAAAGGTAATGATGCGTAATGCATTAGACAAAGGAATCCACCATGGCGTATCTTTTATGCTATAATGGAGTCAATGAGCATAATTTACCTTGACTACAATTGCTTCCAACGCGGATTCGATGATTCCCGACAGTTCAGAATCCGAATAGAGGCGCTTGCCTGCCAGGAAATTTTTGCAAGTGCAGAGAATGGCAAGTTCGAACTGGTATGGTCGTTTATGCACGAGGATGAGACATATTTGTGTCCTGTACCAGAGCGCAAAGAAGCGGTGTGGAGATTAGCGTCGCTCTGCAAAATACGGATTGGACCGGATGAAGAAATTCGCACATTAGCGCAATCACTTCAAGACAGAAGTGAGCTATCTTCAAAAGATGCTATCCATATTGCCTGTGCTATCTATGCCGGAGCCGATGCTTTCCTAACTTGCGATGACAGACTGATGAAACAAGCACAACGGTTGGATTTGATTATGACGGTGATAAATCCCGTAGAGTACGTAAGACAGGGGATGATACAATGACACAGACCCAAGTAATGATGAATGATACAGAACTCCGCATCAGCGGCATCGAGGCGCTGTATAAGGCGCTTGGTCCCACAGCCACGCTCAGATTCCTGTCCCTTGTACAGCACGAACCGACGGACTACGTCGAAGTCTCTCAACGCATTTACAAAGACCAGACGATTGATGATATTTTCGAGCGGGCGAAACAACACTGGGTAGAGTAACACACCGCTGAAACGCGACCGGCAAGCACCTGGAATAGCTGCTTGCCGGTTTTTTATCAGCGGATTGAGCAGATTTTTTGCTTGCAAGACAAAATCTGCTCAATCTGCTGACAGAAAGCTCACCGGCGCTGCCGTACCATCTGCACTAACCACACCACGCCGAAGCATGCCGTACACGTCAGCACAATCGCCGCGCCGGAGGCGATGCCGATGTAATACGAGAGGTACAGCCCCACTACGCCGGAGAGCGCCGCGATGACCGCCGCGAGCGCCATCATCGGCAGCATCCGCTTGGTGAGCAGGTAGGCCGTCGCCGCCGGGGTGACGAGCATGGCGACCATCAGCGCCACGCCCACCGTTTGCAGCGACACCACAATCGTCACGGCGATCAGGATGAGCAGCAGCGACTCGAAAAAGCGCGCGGGCAAACGCAGCGTCGCCGCGAAGATGGGATCGAACGAGAGCACCAGGAATTCCTTATAGAACGCCGCCACCGTCAGCAACACCACCCCGCCGAAAACGGCAATCAACGTGAGGTCGCCCGGCGAGACGCCGAGCACGTCGCCGAACAGAAAGTGCGTCAAATCCACCGTGTAACTGCGCGCCGTCGAGATCAACGCGATGCCCAGGGCAAACGCCCCGGC
>JAIOAS010000285.1 GCA_019873725.1 Chloroflexota bacterium
CCCGACGCAGCCGCGCGGACCACCGTGGACGACACGGATTGGCGCGCCGCGTGGCAGGCCGGCGAAGCGATCCTGGAGATTGGCCTGGACGAAGCGCGGCAAGCCAACACTACCGGTGTGGAGCGGGTCCGTAACTGGCAGGTTGCCCTGCTCGAATCCGGCGCCCTCACCCCCGTCGAACGCGCCGCCGCCGGCCGCGCCCTGGCCGAACTGGGCGACCCGCGCCGCGAAGTGACCGACGTGGACGCGATGCAGTTTTGCTACGTGCCCGCCGGCCCCTTTGTGATGGGCGCGTCGAAAACGGAAACGCGCCTGACGCACCCGCTGACCGGCGAGACGTTAGTTGTGCCGCCCAAGCCGCGCACGTATGTTGACGAAGGTCCGGTGCACATTCAGAACATTCCCTCCGGTTACTGGATGGCGCGTTATCCGATCACCAACGCGCAGTTCGATGCCTTCGTGCAAGACCCCGCAGGCTACTGCAACGCTGAATGGTGGACGAAGGCCGGTTTGGCGTGGCGCAAAGACCGTCAAGCGCCGGACAAAGTTGGCGGCGTCTATGATTTGCCCAATCATCCGGTTGTGGCGGTGACCTGGTATGAGGCGGTGGCCTTTTGCCGCTGGCTGACCCAGCGTTGGCGGGCGCGCCGTTGGCTGCTCGCAGATTGGGAAGTGCGCTTGCCTACCGAGGCGGAGTGGGAGAAAGCGGCGCGCGGCGGTTTGTTCACCCCGACAAAGCCGTTGTGTGTGCCGGCTGAAAAGCTCGCGTGGGAACCGTTGCTGGGTGAAGAGAAGAATCCATCGCCGTGGCGTGTCTATCCCTGGGGCGACGAACCTGACCCCAACCGCGCGAATTATGACGACTCCGGCATCAACGCTACCAACGCGGTAGGCGCGTTCCCCGGCGGCGTGACGCCTTACGGCGTGCTGGAGATGAGCGGCAATGTGTGGGAATGGTGTGTGACGCAGTGGGTGGACAATTACGAGAATTATGGTAAAACTGAGGCCAATGATGTGGAGGGAACTTCCCGCCGGGTGGTGCGCGGGGGCGCGTTCGACGACGATGGGAGGCTCGCGCGCTGCGCCTTCCGCTACGTCAGGAATCCGGACTACGACTACTGGTACAACGGTTTTCGGGTGGTGGTGGGGGCGGGCGGCGGCGGCCCTATCGACTCTGGGCGCTGATCCCTCTGGAACTCTGGAGACTCTGGCGGAAGAGACCTGTCAGGTTCAGGAAAACCTGACAGGTCTTGCGTGAAACGTTATCCAAACCTGACAGGTTTTCTGAAACCTGTCAGGTTTGGTAGGCACAAGGAGGCGCGATGGCAAATCCAATCCCGCTTCAACCCGGCCGGTTCTACCACATCTACAATCGCGGTAACAACGGCGAGAACTTATTCCTTGAGGAACGCAATTACCGTTACTTCTTGCAACTCTACATCCAGCACGTGCATCCGGTTGTGGACACGTATGCCTATTGCCTGTTACGCAACCATTTTCATTTGTTGGTGCGCATCAAAGATCTGTCAGGTTTCCCAAACCTGACAGATCTAAAACCCCCGCATCAATACTTCTCCAATTTCTTCAATGCTTATACCAAGGCAATCAATAAGGCTTATGGGCGCACCGGCGCGTTGTTCGAGCGGCCATTCCGCCGTGTCGAAGTGATCGGCGCGGCGTATTTCAAGAATGTCGTGGCCTATATTCACCGTAATCCGCAGCACCACGGCTTTGTGGATGATTTCCGCGAGTGGCCTTATTCTTCGTATGACGTGGTACTGAGCGACAAATCCACGCGCCTGCAACGTGATGTGGTGCTGGAATGGTTCGGCGGTCCGCAGGAGTTTATGGATTTGCAACGGTCGCCGGTTGTGTTGACGGGGCAGTTCACGTTGGAGGAGGATGTATAACCAGACCTGACAGGTTTCAGAAAACCTGTCAGGTCTACAGGGTGTCGTTCGTAGCAAACCTGACAGGTCTTCCGAGACCTGTCAGGTTTGTTAGAGGCCGGGCCGCCAGGTTCGGGTCGCGGAACGCGCCGGGAAAGTCGAACTCGAACCACACGCGGAGGACACGGGGGCCTGCGCCTGTACATCCCGCGCACGTGCCAGTTCGCCGCGTGCGCACGCCGCGCGGATTTCGCGGTAGACACCCGGCATCACATTGAGCGTTGAGCCGATATTGGCTGGCGCGCCGAACATCGCCGCGTTGCCCTCTTGATTTAATCGGATTTTATGGTTTGATAAGGATACAATGATGATCGGGATTTGTGATATGCCTTGCGCGCGTTTGCCGGCATGAATTGAGGGTGGTGGTTATGGTGGAAAAGGTTGATATCAAAATCATTGATGAGTTGGTGCAACACATTGTGGAGTCAGTTCGCCCGCAAAGAATCATCCTGTTTGGTTCTGCCGCGCGTGGACAAATGGGCCCGGATAGCGATATTGACGTGATGGTGGTGGTGCCCGATGGCACGCATTGTCTCAATACAACACAGTACCTCTACAAACAACTCTTTGGATTCGGTTATCCTGTGGACATTCTGGTGACGACGCCCGCTGTGTTGGAGCAACATCGTCACAATAAGGGCTTAATCTATCGAAATGTGTTAGCCGAGGGCCGGGAAGTCTATGCAGCCTGAACCGCCAGAACCTGGTAGCGCGCGGGACTGGTTGCGCCGCGCCCGCAGCGACTTCGCATTGGCGCGCGTTGGCCCGCAACCTGACGTGATGTACAATGAGTTGTGCTTTCACGCTCAGCAGACTGTCGAGAAATGCCTCAAAGCCATCCTGGTTGATCGAAATATCGAGTTCCCGCGTGTTCACAATATCGCCTATTTGTTTGGCTTGTTGCCCGGCGATGGGGTATCTTTCACTAACCCCAAACACACATCGCACAACCTCGGCTGTGCGATGTGTGTTTTACCATTCGCCATTCGCAACTCGCCATTTGCCATTCGCAACTCGCTACACCTCATCCGGGTGCAGTTTCTCCAGCCGCTCCGCGTAATCGGCGCGACCGGTGGCGCGTAATCGTTCCAGGTACGCGGGCAGTTGGTAGCGCGTGTGCGATGGCCCGCCCTCGCGCAGCACCGTCATCAACGGGTCAATGTTCGTCGTGCTCTTGAGCATCATTGCGTGGTGCCACTCTGCCAGCATCCCCATCGCCTTGTCCACCAGGTCGGGCCGCTCGGCGAGCAGGTTGTGTTGCATATACGGATCGCGCGTCAGATTGAACAGCATTACCGGATCGAGCGCCTTGTGCCCGTCGTGGTACGTCCGCAGGCAGACCCACGCCTCGCCCTCAACGTCGAAGCGCACGGCGCGCTGCACCGACCACGCGCCCTGGCTGGTGACGAGGTATGGGCGGCCTTGTTCCACGCCTGCCTTGAACGCCTCCGTGTATGGAACGCCGTCCCAATTCGCCGGAACCGTCCCGCCGGCCAGCTCGATGAGCGTCGCCGCCCAGTCGAAGTGGTAGTGCAAGGCACGGTCCACACGCCCGCCGTCCGTCAGGCCGGGCCAGCGGATGAGCAGGGGCACGCGGCAGACGGACGGGTCGGCAGTCTGGTGATCGCCCCACACATTGAACTCGCCCTGGCTCTCGGAATGGTCCGAGCTGACGATGATGACGGTATCCTCGAAGATGCCTTTGGCCTTCAGGCTCTCCAACAGCTTGCCGATCCACATGTCGGCGTACCAGATGCCCATGTCGTAGCCGTCAATCCACTGCCGGACGGCGTCCATCGAATCGAGTTGCAGCGGCACGCGCGGGTACTGGCGCACCCAGGCCTCGTTCAAATCGTGCCCGGCCAACTCCTGCGCGCTATGCGGGCCGAAGCCGTCCCAGCACTTTTGGCGCAATTCCTCCGTCATCCACGCGGGCAGCGGGTCATCGGCGAAGCGGTCGCCGTATTCTAACGGCGTGCGGTAGGGCGTGTGCGGATCCCACACGTTGACGTGCAGGAACCAGTCGTCTCTGTCGCCGTTGCGCTCGATCCAGTCGATGGCGGTGGGGATGACCTCGTCGGCGCGTTCCATGCCGCCCTTGCCGGGATTGTACATCTCGCGGTAGCCCGCGTACCACTCCCATGCCGAATGTCGCTCCCCGAAGGGGCTGACGGTGACGGTATACAACCCCGCCCGGCGCAGCGCGCTCATCCACGACGTCGCGTCGTAGGAGTCGCGGAAGCCGCGCGGGCAGCCGTCGTTGAACGGGTCGGCGGACGACCCCATGTGCCCGACGACGCCGGTGCGGAAGCCGAAACGCCCGCTCCACAGCGCCGTGCGCGATGGCAGGCACGGCGCATCGGTGACGAAATTATTCTCGAAACGCACCGCCTCCTGCGCCAGTCTGTCCAGATTGGGGCTGGTATCGCGGTGGTAGCCGTAGCAGCCCAGGTGATCGGCCCGCAACGTGTCAATGTCAATAAAGAGAACGCGCATCAAAACCTCCTTCAAAAATAGTCATATAGTCGTTAGTCGAATAGCCCTGCGCTCATTTTCATTAGGGTGTGTTTCCCAGGGCTGGCGCGGTCAGAGACCGGCCAGAGCCCGCTGGGGCCGGTCTCCGACCGCGCCCCCAACGAAATGAAATACACCCTTTTCATTATCAGCGTTGTCCCGCAGGTTCGGCGACACTCCTTACGCATAGTCCTGTCGTCGTATTGGCGCTTACTGTAGTGAAGGCGGCCAACTTGTCAAGTGACGTAAATCGTTAGAATATAGTAAGGATTCCGTCAAGTAAGTGTTGCCGAAGTATGGTATTGTATAGTTGCGTTTCAAAAGAGACTTTCTCCTCCTTCTGAGTAAGCCGAGGGTGCCTGGGACCACCCTCGGCGATTTTTTTAAATAAAAACACGGGGATGCATCAAGCATCCCCGTGTATTGTGTCGGGGCGTAGGGATTTGAACCCTAGACCTCACGGACCCGAACCGTGCGCGCTACCAAACTGCGCTACGCCCCGAACGCTCAGGATTATACCGCAGATCAGCCTTTTGACAAGCGCCCCGTGGTTCTTGCCCTTTTTTTCGATGCTGTTATGATAGCTTCCATCTATGATTGGAGGTGGACGCGTGACCCTGTGGCAAGCGATTCTCTTGGGCATCCTGCAAGGCGCGACGGAGTTTTTGCCGGTGAGCAGTTCGGGACATCTGGTGATTGTGCCACATCTGTTGGGATGGCCCGATCCCGGCCTGGCGTTGGATACGATTCTACACCTGGGAACGCTGGTGGCGATTCTTGTTTACTTCTGGGGTGATCTATGGCGCTTGCTGCTCGCGGCGCTGACGAGCCTGCGCCAGCGCCGATTGGATGACCCGGATGCGCGTCTGGCCTGGGCGCTGGTGGTGGCGACGATCCCCGGCGCCGTGCTGGGCGTGCTGTTGGAGGACTTTTTTGAGCAGCTTTTTGGTTTGCCGAAAGTCGCTGCCGGTTTTCTCCTGGGGACGGCGGCCCTGCTGCTGATTTCGGAGTATCTTGCCAGGCGCGAATTGCCCCTCACGGCGATGTCCTGGTGGCACGCCCTGTGGATCGGTTTGGCGCAGGCGCTGGCGATTGTTCCGGGGCTCAGCCGCTCCGGCTCGACGATTGCTACCGGTCTGTTGCTCGGCTATCGCCGCGAGGATGCAACCCGTTTCAGTTTCTTGCTCGCCGTGCCGATCGTGCTCGGCAGCGGGCTGTATCAAGTGTACAAGCTCCTGCGTGCCGGCCTGGGCGTGGTACAGCTCCAAACCTTCGGCGCGGGTTTTCTGGCGGCAGCTATCACCGGGTACCTGGCCATCGCCGGGCTGTTGATGTTGGTGCGGCGGCGCAGCCTGTGGCCGTTTGCCGTTTACTGCGCTGTGTTCGGCGCGTTAGTGTTGACCGGAGTGCTCGCGTGAGGCGTTGGGTCGTCTGGCTGGC
>JAIOAS010000286.1 GCA_019873725.1 Chloroflexota bacterium
ATCCAGGCATCGAGTCCGGTAGAGGGGATTCTGCGCGAGGCGGCGGCAGGCTATGATCTGCTCATCGTTGGCGCAGGTAGAGAGAACGTCGTCGGGCGGTTTCTGTTTGGCAACATCCCGCAGACGGTGGCGGCAGTTTCGCCCATTCCGGTCATAATTGCGCGCCGCCATTTGACGCACCTTGCCTCGCTCTCGCGGCGCGTGTGGACCTTCATTTTCGGTCTCGTGCCTTCGCTGACCTTGCAGGAGCGGGCCGAAATTGCGAAAAGGATCCGCCATGCTGCCCGTGCGGATACTGACTTCGCTGTGATGCTCACCCTGGCAGCGGCGATTGCCGCGTTGGGGTTGCTGCTCAACAGCCCGGCGGTTATCATTGGTGCGATGTTGGTGGATCCACTGATGTTACCCATCGTAGGGATGGGGCTGGCTTTGGTGGTCGGTGATCTGCGTTTTTTCTGGACCGGGTTAAAAACTGCATTCCGCGGGATTGTGTTGGCGATCATGACCGGGTTGATCATCGCCGCCCTGGTCCCAGGTGCATCAGCTACGGCGGAAATTCTCAATCGAGCCAGCCCATCGGTGCTGGATCTGGTCATTGCATTAGTGTCCGGTGCGGTTGCAGCGTATGCACTGTGCCGTCACGATGTAACGGAGGCATTGGCAGGTGTCGCTATTGCGCTATCGTTGACGCCCCCACTGGCGACGGTGGGCATCGGCGTAGTGTTGCGGCGCTGGGATGTTGCCGGCGGCGCCTTGTTGCTCTTTGTGACGAACCTTGTCGCCATTGTCGCCGCCAGTAGTCTGGTATTTTTCCTGTTTGCCTTTCGGCCTGTGCCCGGAGATGCCGGGCGCGCCAGAGTGCTGCAGCGTGGTTTCCAGGGGGTAGCCGTCTTGCTTCTGGTGGTGACGGCATTTTTGATGATTTTGACACGGCAGTCGTTGACCCAACTGCGGCTGCATCGGGAAATTGAAGCGGCTTTGCATCATCAGGTTAATGAGGTCGCCGGTGGAGAACTGCTCGACTGGAAAATTCTCGAAACCGGTGAGGGTGGAACGTTGTATATGGACGTGACGATTCGGGCTACACACTCATTCACCTACGCCGAAGCGCGAAACTTGCAGGAAAACGTCGCAGAACAACTGCGTCGACCGGTGGCGCTCTCGTTGGCGGTGGTGCCGGCGACCTACCTACAGGCGTATATCCCACCTACGCCGGCCGAAATACCGACCTTCACGCCAACGGGTTTGCCGCCCCAAACCGCCACGCCCACCTTGACCGCCACCCCGACCATTACGCCTTCACCAACCTCAACCCCCTCACCGACGGCAACCTCCACTTCTACACCAACTCCCACCGTCACACCGACGCCCACCGCCACGCCGTGGCTGATGTTTGTAATGAACGTCGGCCGCACAGGGCTGCATGTGCGCTATTCACCGGATGGCATGGTGATGGGGCGCATCGCCGAAGGAACTGCGGTGCTTGTGATTGATGGGCCGGTCGTCGTCGGCGAAACGACGTGGTATCGTGTCATTTCCATGGCAGATCGTCTAGAAGGCTGGGTCGCCGCAGCCTATCTCGTCCCAACCGGCCAATGATGGCTCGACTACAGGACTAATGACTGCCGGACTATTAGACCATTGCGGAGGAAGCTATGCAATATAATTCAGGTTTTGCCCGGGTGTATAATGTGCATTGGGCCGGATTTGCGGACCGCCTGGCGCCGCGCATCCGCGAATTTTACGAGCGCACGCCTATTGGGCAGGTGAACAAGACGGCGTTGGACGTGTGCTGTGGGACGGGGCAACTGGCCCTGCATCTGCTGGAACATGGCTACACCGTCACCGGACTGGATTTCTCTCCGGCGATGCTGTCCTACGCCATCGAGAAGGCACAGCCGTACATCGATGAGGGGCGCGCGCGGTTCATCGAGGCGGATGCGACCGACTTCACGGTGGAGGGGCAGTTCGGACTGGCGACCTCGACCTTTGATGCGCTCAACCATTTGCCCGACCTGGCGGCCTTGCAGGGATGTTTCCGTTCCGTCGCGGCGGTGTTGGTGGATGAAGGGCGCTTTATCTTCGACCTCAACACGCGCTACGGGCTGGAACGCTGGCTCGGCGCGAGTATGCAAATGGCCGACGAGCTGGTGGTGTTTACGCGCGGCGTCATGGTCGAGGAGCTGAACCGCACCTACACGCAAATTTCAGGGTTCCTGCGCACGGAAAGCGGCCTCTACGAGCGTTTCGATCAGACTGCATTCAACACGATTTTCGAGATGAACGCCGTCCACGCGGCGCTACTGGAAGCCGGTTTCCGCAGTGCTTACTGCGCGCGTTCGGACGATTTTACCAAGCCGGTCGACGATCCAGAAGCCGAACCGCGCGTGTTCTTTGTTGCCGAGAAATAGGAGGAGACAATGCCCATACGCAGAGCTGTGCGCGAAAGCGCCTTCAACCTGGCCCGCCGTGACCTGGCGACTTTTCTGGAAGAGCATGAAGACAGGCTGCTGTTGATCTTCCGTGAGGAAATGCAGCAACTCGATGACCGGCTACCTGAAGAGGAAATGTTTATTGATCTCAATCTGGTCGGCATCGGGGATATGATTCTCAAAGCGGCATTGCGCGCAATTCGACGCTTCCTGCTCGAAGTGCCCGACAAGTCCTCCACCCCGGCGGCTCGTTCTACGGCCCAGGTCAAGCCGGTGGAGAACATCCCTTTTTGGCGGCGTAAGTCGTCATAGCCGGCTAGATGTTACGTTTTCTTTCCGTTAGTCAGATCGCGGTTTAATTCTTGTTCGATGGATTTGACCTGATAGCGTAGCCAGGCCAGCGTCACCGGCTCATAACGGCGACACAAAAGCACGGAACAGCGCACGTGTTCTGCAATCCAGTCATCGATAGAGCCGAACAGCCGGGTATCCTTGACCCATTCTTCTGAAGCGCCCACGACGATTAAATCGTAGGGCAGGCGATTCGCCTCTGCCAGAATCCCCTCCTGTATAGATTCTGCCTGCGTCACCCGCAGCTCGAAGTTCTCCGGGACTTCTTCGAGCGCCTCTTCGACAATTTCCGCCAGATACAGGTTTTGATCTTCGATTTCGTCTTCTTCCACCGGCTCGGTGAGCAGGCGCAGAGCGATGACGCGGGCATCATCGGCCATCGAAATCTCGTTGGCCAGTCGCAGCGCCATCCGCGAGTGTATTCCTCCGCCCACTGGAACCAGGATCAGATTGACTTCATCCAGCCCCCGATCCAAAAGCACGGCCATGTTGGTGCGCGCCTTTTGGAGCATGACTTTCACCGGGTTTTCGGCCAATTTCTTAGGGTCGATGTGCCCAGGCCAACCGGCCAGCAACAACTTGAGATTGTGCCGGCTTTCGATTTCTTCCAGGATACCTTCAGAAACGGTGTTCGCCGCCCGTACTTTGGAGTACAAAGCGACGTTTTGCGCGCTCACATTGGTTGCTATTTGACGGAGGAAGCTCTGCTGTTGCGGTTTGAGCTGCCGCGCGATGCGCTGTGCGCTCTTCAAAGGCAGATCGCGGCTGGCGGTGATGACGCTCATCACGCAGACGTAGGTGTCGGCGCTGGCCTGCGCGACAATGGACGCCAGATGCACCAGGCTATTGACCGTTTGCGGGTTAGCGGCGGCGATCAGGATCAGATCATTGTCCGGTTCGGTGGCCCTGCGCCGTTCGCGTAATGATTCAAAGAAGGGAGGCAGCGCATAGAAGGCCAGGGCGAACACAAGCAACACGCCGCCGCCAAACAGCAGCGCGCGCCAATCGGCAAAGGCGATGATGAGCAGACAGGTTACGCCCGCAAGGTATGCGGTCAAGGGGAAAAAGGGGGCTTTGAAAGGTCGCTCAATATCGGGATAGAGCTTGCGTAGACGGATCATCGAAAGGCTGCTCCAGAACAACACAAACAAGTAGCCGGAACTCGAAATGTAGCTCAGGAAGTCCACCAATCCGATGATGGCGACGAGCGCGCTGATGCCGCCAATGATGAGGATCGCCACATACGGGGTACGAAAGCTGCTGAGTTTTGAGAACATCCGCGGCCATACCCCATCGCGGCCCAGGCTGAACGCCTCGCGCGTGGCGCTGAGCATCGCCGAGTTGATGGAGGTGAGCGTGGCGACCATACCGGCGACGGCCATCAGCGGCACACCCCACCCGGGGATGAAATGGCGCACAGCGTCGGTCAGCGCCGTCTCCGACCCGGCCAATTCCTGCCAGGGCACAGTCCCTAACGTCACCAGACCAACCGACACGTAAATCAGCGTGCACAGCGTCAGGCTGATGAGGATGCCGCGCGGGATGTTGCGGCTAGGGTTGCTCACCTCTTCCGCGTCGTCGGCGATGACTTCGAAGCCGACGTAGGCGTTGTAGACCAGGGCAATCGTCGCCATAATGCGGGTGAAATTGGCCCAGAAGCCTTTGTGCGCGAAGATGGTTTCCCCTGAAATGAACACGCTCCAACTGAAGCCTGCGGGATGGATGAAACCGGCGACAACGTAGAGCACAAACACTGCCAGCAAGATACCGCCGAGCACAATTTGCGCGTTGCCGACCTTGGTAACGCCCAGGATGTTCAAAAAAGAAAATACTGCGATGACGACGATAGCGGTGGGAACAATAGGAATGAAGGGCAGAAAGACCTTCAGGGAATAAGCAAACCCCACCGCCGAAAGGGCCGCATAGAACGTGCTCGAAAGACAATCCATCGAGCCGACCAGGAAGGAGAGGATGCCGGTACCGAAGGCTTCGCGCACATAACTCATCGCGCCGCCCGCCACCGGGTAGGTGGCGCCCAGCTCGCAATAGTTGAGGGCGACGCTGTAGCTCAACAGGCCGCCCACCAACAGCGCCAGCACTGCCGCCGGACCGGCCATGCCGGCCGCGTGCCCGGTCAAGACGAAAATTTCGGCGGCAATCGTGCCCGCCGTCCCTAGCATAATCACTTGGGTGAGATTGAGCTGGCGCTTGAGCTTTCGTTTGCTCATATTTGGAACCCTCCGAAAAACAAAGAATGTGTAGTGGTCAAAGACATATTGCACCGCAGAGAGCGCAAAGCTCGCAGAGATTTATAGAATTTCTCCGCGCTCTCAGCGAACTCTGCGGTAAAAAAGCCGTCCGGCAAGTTCAAACTCTCGTTGACCAGTACAGAAAAACAAAGAATGGATGCGACCTGATTTTTACAGTTTTTGATGATTACTACTTGTTGCCATGCAAATGATAGGGCACATCGATGATGGCCCGTTGATAGCCAAGCCGTCGCCGCCGATAGAGCAGCGCGGCTTTGATGAGCCAGGCTGTCTGGTTGTGGAACACGCTTTGCCACCACCGCGCCGGGACAAATTCCGGCAAGACGACGGTGGCAAGCTGTCCGTCGTTGTGCTCGCGGTCGGTTTGGTCGAGGTAGTCGAGCAGTGGCTTGAGGATGGCGCGGTAGGGCGAAGGCACAATCACCAGCGGCACGTCGGGCCACCATTGCGCCCACACTTTGCGGACGTGCTCTGCCTCGTCGGCGTCAACGGCGATGTATACGGCTGTTACATCCCGCGAAATGGAACAGGCGTAGCCGACCGCGTCAACCATCCCGCGATGCACGCCGGCGACGGGGATCACCACGCGGGGGGTAGGGTATGTTTTCACCACTGGCGGCTGACCGCGTAACGAGAGCTGCTGGCGCACGTCCTCGTAGTAGCTGCGGATTTGCAAGAACATCATCACCAACAGCGGAATCAGAATGATCGTAATCCATGCGCCGGCGACGAATTTGCTTGTCCCTACGATGAGGACTGTCACCGCCGTAGCGACCGCGCCGACGCCGTTCAGCAA
>JAIOAS010000287.1 GCA_019873725.1 Chloroflexota bacterium
GTGGTTTACCTCCTTGTGTAGGGTTGAAAGTTGATAGTTATACCAGGTATATGACAAAATTTCCCCGTCTTTTCAACAGACTCAGCAGATGATGGGTTGTAAATCAGCCGCCTAACGGCTTACGCATCAGCCGCACACGGAGCGTGTCGGCTGGATGCGCTTGTTAGCCCGCACAAACTCTTTCACGATGTGCGAGATTGCCTTTTCCAAAGACCGCGACAAGGAGCACTGCCATTACACACTGCACAATTGCCAACACGGTGATGGACACACCTGATATGATGACACCAAACGTGTTCCAAAGAATATGAAAGAGTGTCACGACCAATAAGCTGCCTTTGGCGCTGTTATAGAGCCAGGTGTAAACGAAGGATACAGCGACTGTGCCGATGAACCAGGCAAGAAAGGGATAATCGGACATCGGATTGCCAGTCCAGAAGAAGAGAGGCAGATGCCACAAGCCCCACAAGACGCCTACTGCCAGCGTTGCTATGAGCGCATTGTGACGCTTTTGCAATCGCGGTAGCGCAAATCCACGCCATCCAACTTCTTCCCACGGATTGGAAAACAGCGACATTACAAAAGCGGAAAAGGCAATTGCAATGATATTGTCGCCTTGCGATTCTGATGTTGCCACTAAACCCAATGCGTGAGTTACCATTTTCCCCACAACAAGCAGGAGTGCAGGAGTGACAACGGCAATACCCAACCAAATGACGCCAACCCGCCACTGCAAGAGCGGTTTGAGCAAAGGGCTGATGCCTGCTTTTCTATCGCTTGCCCAAGTCACAATCATTGCCGCTAGTGCAGGGCCTATGGCAGGAAGGATGAGCAAGAACTGGAAAACAGGACTGTTAAATGGGAAAATACCGCGTGAGCCAGCCACTACAGGTAGCCAACCAAGCCACGAAATGGCAAAAGCCAGAACATAGAACCACAGAACAGGGTGTTTCTTCATTTGCTCGCCTTTCACAGATGTGCGGGCTAACTGCTCAACCTGCTGATAAAAAATCCGCTCAATCCGTTGACAACCCGAAAAGCCAACAAGCAACAAAGTGCTGTGGGGCCACCTCACGCCACAGGGGGGATTGTTGGGTACACACAGGCAATACTTTCGGACAACGGGGCGCAAAGGGACACCCCGGAATCTCTTCAATCGGTGAAGGCACCATCCCCTCGATGGGCACCAGCACCTTCTTGCCTTTGCGGCCCAACACCGGCACCGAGTTCAACAGCCCCACGGTATACGGGTGCAAGGGATGATGGAACAATTCCCGTACCGGCGCATGTTCCACCAACCGTCCCAGATACATCACGCCCACCTCATCGGCCATCTGCGAGACGACGCCCAGGTTGTGAGTGATCATAAGGATAGAAGAATCGAAATCCCGTTGCAACTCCCGCATCAAATCCAGGATTTGCGCCTGCACGGTCACATCCAGAGCCGTGGTGGGTTCGTCGGCAATCAAAATGGAGGGATTGCACGACAAGGCCAGGGCAATCATGGCCCGTTGCCGCATCCCGCCGCTCAATTGGTGAGGAAATTCGCCTAAACGCTGCCGGGGATCGGCGATCTGCACTTTCAGCAGCATCTCTAGCGCCCGCTCCAACGCCTCTTTACGATTGACATGCTGGTGCAGGCGCACCGATTCGGCAATCTGTTCGCCGATCGTGTAAAGAGGATTCAGCGAGGTCATCGGCTCCTGGAAAACCATGGCGATCTCTGCGCCACGGATGCTGCGCATCTCCGCGCCGCGCGGATTGAGGTGCGTAAGATCAATGTATTCCTCCCGCCCCTTTTTACGCAGATAGATGTGACCTGCGACAATCTTCCCTGGCGGACTTTGAATCAGACGCATCACAGACATCGCTGTAATGCTTTTTCCGCAGCCGCTCTCACCCACCAGGCCGAGCGTCCGCTTACGGCGTAATTGCAGATTCACGCCATCAACGGCCCGCACCGTGCCTTTTTCCAGAAAGAAATAGGTCTTGAGGTCCTCGATTTTAAGAATTACCGGAGAGTCTTGTATATTGGTCATGGTCAGTTTTGTGGTTATGGATTCATGAGTCATGAAAGGCCAGAACTGCCAACAAGGCTTTACGAGTCGGTTGCTGCCGCCGCTCGCCTACCGATAATCCGTTGCAACACCTGATGCAAGGTTGTAGGTAAGACGGGCTTGACCAGGAACGCCGCCGCCCCCAGTGCCATGCCCTTGCGGCGTTCGTCAGAGGTGCTGCATAAAATCACGGGAGGGCTTTCGGCAACAGCAGCCTGGCTAAGCGTTGCCAACAGGTCCCATCCTTTTCCGCCGCCCAGGGCCGGCTCCAATACCACAGCTTGTACTCCCGCCATCTGCGCCATGGCTAAGGCTTCCGTGCCATCAAGGGTCGCCAGTACCTCATATTCGCTGCTCAACTCGCGTCGGTAAAGCTCCAGTGTTGGGAAGTCGTTTTCGATGATGACAATCCGTGGCTTAGCCTCTACGTTCATTCTGTCCAACCTGTTGGCTATGCTTTCCCCATATCCTACAGTATATCCAAAAACAAGCCGTTTGTCTTGAACAAAAGCATCGGCAGGTTGGACAAAACTATCCGGTTTGCACAAGCGTGATACGCTATGTTGCTTGTGAGCACTGAGGTTGGGTAATTTTTCTGCTTAATCCGCTAAATTTGCTGAGGCAGCGCGGTATTCGGCCGGGGAGACCCCCAGTTGTTTGCGAAAAACCCGACTGAAATAGGCCGAGTCTTCAAAGCCAACCTGGGCCGCGATGGCCGTGATGGATGCCGTCGTCGTGCGCAACCGTATGCCGGCCTGATAAACCCGCACGCGATTGAGAAATTGCCACGGGGACAGACCGACCTCGTGTTTGAAGATGCGGCTTAGATAATTCTCACTCACCCCAATCGCGCGGCAGATCTCGGCGCGTGTGAGGTGTTCAGGATAATTCTGCAACAAATAGGCCAGCGCGTGTTTCACTACCGCACTGGTCGGTTGCGGTAGCCTCGTCGTCCCGGTGCAGGTCGCCTGCAACACCGCCTGCATCTCGGCATCATCCAGGATGTATTTGGTCTGCAAGGTCACCCCGGCATAATCCAGCCGCTGTACGTCCTCGAACGTGAGCATCTTGCCGCTGATGACAATCACCGGCGTATGGCGTGTTGCCGCACAGGTGCGGAGGCGTTTTAGCACTTCAAAGCCGTCCACTGCGGGCATGAGCAGGTCCAACAAGACCAGACGGGGCGCCTGAATCACCGTTTCGACCTGCTCTAAAAGCTGAAGCGCCTGCGGTCCCCCTTCCACAGGCAATACTTCGGACTCTGGCAACGCCTCAGTAACCAGACAGCAATACAGTTGGCGCGCTTCGGGATCATCATCAATCACCCACACACTTCCGCCTGTGCCGGGCATGTGCATTGCATCGAGCATCTCGCCAAGCGTGCGCGCGCATAAAGGTTTGAGCAAGATATTCGTCAGGCTGCCATCGGCGTCTACAGATGCAACGGTGGTGGCCTGCGCATCCGATTGAGCTGTGGGGTAAAATAAAATGAAGGGGAGGCGAGAAAGGGTGGGATGCCGGCGCAAACGTTGGATCAGGCTCCACTCTTGCGGGTTGATCCGGCCGGCCGGGCTTCCGGTAATATCCCATACCAGCGCGATCGGGCGCGCTGTCGGCGGCAAAGCCGGTGATTCGGTGCCCACCGGGATGCGATAAAGCGTTGCGCCCTGACGCCGCGCCAACTCACTCAAAGTTGACGGGAGCACATCGCTGCCGGCAACGTAGAGCAACAATCGCAGCGTGTCTTCCGCAGGCGCCGCCATAACGCGGAAATCTGCATAAGCCGGCTGCCCGCTAAGATCGGGCAAAGGCAAGTAGACATGGAAGACACTCCCCTGGCCGGGTGTGCTTTCCAAAGACATCAAGCCGCCATGGAGCGCCACCAGGCGGCGCGTGATGGCGAGTCCCAGACCGATGCCCTCGCTACGGCGAGACACAGGAGCAGCCGTCACAAACGGCTCGAAGATGCGCTCTTGCTGTTCGACGGGGATACCACAGCCCGTGTCCTCAACCCAAAGATGCAGGTGGGGCGGCTCGACGGCGGCATGCAATGCCACGTACCCTTGCGTGGTAAACTTGCTGGCATTGCTCAGCAAATTGAGGATAATCTGTCGCAGGCGCACTGGATCGGCCTGGATAAGTGGTAAGGGCATCGGCAAGTCAAGACGCCACTGCACTTCAGGCTGAGGGGGCAGACTGTGGACGAAACTCTCGAAAGCCTCGCGGATCAGATCTGCCGGCGCGAGCATTTCCGGCGACAGTTCCAACGCGCCGATCTCGACGCGCGAGAGATCGAGCAAGTCGTTGACCATTCGTTGCAGGTGTATTCCACTCTGGGCGATATATTCCAGATCACGGCGCAGGGTAGGGGGCAGCTCCAGGTCATAAAGATTGGGAATACGCAACGCACTTTCACAATAGCCCAGGATGATGTTCAACGGGGCGCGCAGCTCGTGGCTTACGTTAGCCAGCAAGCGCGTTTTCAGTTGATCGGCGGCCTCGGCGTGCGCACGCTGCCGTACAGCTTCTTCGTAAAGTTCGGCGTTGCGCAACGCCACCCCCAACTGGTTGGCCAGGGCTTGCAGCCCGATCAAGTCCTGGCGTAAATGGCTCATCGGACGGCGGCTGTGGAGATCAAGCACCCCTAAAATATCCTCGCCGAAACGCACCGGCAAGACCACTCTGGAGCGCGTTTCAGGCCACGCCGGGTCTGGAGCAAAGCGGCGCGTGAAGCGGGTATCAGGGATGAAAACAGGTTCTCGACGTTGCAATACCTCGTAGATCAACCCTTGCGGCTCAATGGCGCTCTCCCCGAAATCAGCCTTGCCCTCTCCGCCCAGGGCGACAAACATCCGTTCTGCTTCCGACCACAGCAACAACCGCACAAAGTCGTAGCCGTAGTTGGTGCGGAGCAGTTCGGTGATCTCCTGCGCGATCTTAGAACGCTTCAGGGTCGCTCCAACCCGGCGGCTGAGTGCCAGGCTGGTTTCGAGTTGCATGAGCCGGTTTTGTTCCGCGCGCCGGTTGACCCCCACCAACCGACTGGGGATATCGGCGATGGCAATCAACTTGTCAATGGCGACCCGCGAGACATTTTCTGCCGTGACCAGGCGTGAACGGTAGCTGAAATGGGAGGGCACAGGTTGACCCAGCGCCGCTTGCAAGGCCAGGTGCACAGCCTGATCGGCGATTTCACGGGGAGGGGTTTCAATGGTAGCGGCCATGCTGCCGTCGAAGATCGCCGCCAGGGCGAGCGGGTCACCGTTGACGCCGACAATGATGGGCCAGGTCTTAAACAGGCCGAGAGCCTGCCCCGCATCGCGGGCCGCCAGAGCGAGCGAATCCGAAAGGCCAAAGATGGCATCCGGGGGCCGCTCAAGGTTACGGAGAGTGGCCTCCACCACCGGATAAACTTGTTCGTAGGTCCAATAGGCAGGACAGTGCAAAGTTGAAAGCCCAGGGTACTGTTGGAGAGCGGCATAATAGCCGTTCAGACGAGTATGGCCGTTGTCAAGGCCGTTATCAAGGAGTGCGCTGACGCATAATGTAAATCCATGACCGCCCAATGCCTTAGCGATAAAGTCGCCGGCCATCCGTCCACATTCATACAGACCATGAAGAGAAGTCAGCAGGGGATGTTGAATCGATGCCTCGGACAACAGAACGATCGGCAGTCCACTGCCGAGAAGCTGACCGATGGTGATTTTGGACAGACCGTTGCTGATCAAAGCATCGAGATCTTGGGCCAGAATCTCCTCGGTGATGCTGGTCGG
>JAIOAS010000288.1 GCA_019873725.1 Chloroflexota bacterium
TGGTGCGCGGCGGCGGCGCGTGGGTGCTGCTCGACGCGCTCGATGAAGTCGCGGATTTCGATCATCGGATCGCGGTGCGCCAGACCATAGAAGATTTGGCGGACGCTTTCCCCAACAACCGTTTCCTGGTGACCGCCCGCGTGGCGGCTTACGAACACGTCAATACGCGCCTGGATGCGCGTTTCAACCTGGCGACCGTGCGCGATTTGACCCGCGCGCAGTGGGCGTTGATGGTGGAGCGGCTCTACGCCGGCCTGGAACGCAACGCGGCCCTGGCGGCCGAACGTGCCGCCGAATTGCTGGCCCGCATTGACGCCTCGGAGACATTGCAGGCGATGGTCAAGACGCCGTTGATGGTCTGGACGGCGACGCACATCCATTATACAAACCGCAAATTGCCGGAGCAACGAGCAGAATTGTACCGGGCTTACGTGGATATCCTGCTTGGCGCGCGCCTGCAAGAAGAAGAGGGCGCCGAAGCCGCGCAAGAATTGCGCGACGCCCGTTGGCCGGCCGATGACCGCCGCTATTATCTGATTCACGCTGCGTTCAAAGTCCACGAGGGCGCAGCGCAAGAACGTGTTGCTGCGCCGCAGCAGGATGCGCCGGTCATCGTGGATGAAACCACGCTGGTGAAGCAGATCCTGCCGCCCATTATGGCCCCAATGCTGATGCTGGACCTCTCCACCCCGCGTGGCAGACTCCAGGTGGAAAGCGAGGCGCGCGACTTCGTCAAGCTGATGACCGAACGCAGTGGGTTGCTCCCCGCGCATCCGGAAGGTTACACCTTCGGCCACCATTTGACGTTGCAGGAATTTCTGGCGGCGTTGTACCTGGTAGAACATCTGCACGGGCAAGAGCGCCGCGCTTTTTTGGCGGAGCATGTGGGGCAGAGCTGGTGGCGCGAGGTCATTTTGTTGATGGCCGGGAGCTTGCTCCGCCAGCCGCAGCAAGCGCAGCAGTTCCTTTTGCAGGAATTGGGAAACCTGCCGGGCGATGGCGATACGCCCGCCTACGGCCTGGCCTGGGCCGGGCGCGCCCTGCTGGAAATCCCACCCGCTCGCGTAGGCTGGCACGCCGGCGCCCGCGACACCTTGGCGAAGCGCCTGGTGCAAGTGCTCTGGCGCAACCCGCCCACCACCTCCGTCACGGCGCGTCTCGAAGTGGGCGAGGTGTTGGGCCGCCTGGGCGACCCGCGCTTCAGCGGCGAGTTGTGCTTGCCGGAGTTTATCCCCTTGCCCGGCGGCGAGTTTTGGATGGGCACGGACGAGGCGGAAGCGGCGCGGCTCAAACAGGAAACCGGCAAGGACTATTTTGCGTGCGAGACGCCGCGCCACAAAGTTTACGTGGATGCCTTTGCCCTGGCGCAGGTGCCCACGACCAACGCGATGTTCGCGCGCTTTATGGACGCCGGCGGCTACCGCGATCCACGCTGGTGGGTGGACGCGCCCAAAGGCTTTTGGCGGCCGGATGGGACGATCAAGGATTGGTGGGGCGATGAGCGCAGTCAACCCGCGTTTCGGGACGACGCGCATTTCAACGCCCTCAACCAACCCGTCGTCGGCGTGACCTGGTACGAAGCCGTGGCCTACTGTCGCTGGTTGACGGCGATGTGCAACGATGGGCACATCTACCGCCTGCCCACCGAAGCCGAGTGGGAGCGCGCCGCGCGCGGGCTTATCCCCCCCTCAATCCCCCCCAAGGAGGGGGAGGTCACTTCCCCCCCACCGGGGGGGACTGAGGGGGGGCGCATCTACCCCTGGGGCAACACCTGGCAACCGAACCGCGCCAACACGAAAGAACTCAACCTGAACCACACCACGCCCGTCGGTATCTTCCCGGACGGGGCGACGCCGGAAGGCCTGCTGGATATGACCGGCAACGTGTGGGAGTGGTGCAGCGATTGGTACGATGAAGCTGCTTATGGCAAGCGCGCGCGCCAGGTTGCGCGCAATCCTACCGGGCCGGAGAGAGGGCAGTACAAAATACTTCGCGGCGGTTCGTTCTATGAGGGGAAAGCCTCCGCGCGGTGCGCTTACCGCGACGGGGGCACCCCTGACCGCTGGGGCGGCTACGTCGGTTTTCGTGTCGCCAGGGGTTCTCTCTAATGCACCCTGTGTTCTGTCCCCTGCGCCCTGTGCTCTGTATCCTGCACACTGTCCCCTGGAGGGGGTCTGGGGGCGTAGCCCCCAGTCGCTACAAAAGCGAAAAAATTAGCCTGTATAGGTGGGGCGCACTTTCCGAAGTGCGTCCCACCTGAGAAAACTCAAATGCCCCATACCTATAAAAACCTGTACCCGCAGATTTACGATTTTGACAATCTCTACATCGCCTGGCGGCGCGCGCGGCGCGGCGGCAAGCGCAAGTGGCCCACCGTGGCCGCCTTCGAAATTGACCTGGAGCAAAACCTCTGGGCGCTCCACGACGAGCTGGCGACGCAAACCTACACCCCGGGGCCGTACCGCCATTTCACCATTATCGAACCCAAAGTGCGCCGCATCTCCGCCGCGCCTTTCCGCGACCGGGTGGTGCATCACGCGCTGATGCAGGTGACATGGCCGATCTTCGAGGCGCGGATGATTCACGACAGTTACGCCTGCCGCGTGGGCAAGGGCACGCACAAAGCCGTGGATCGTTGCCAGCACTTCGCCCGTGGGCATCGCTACGTCTTGCAGGGCGATATCGTGGAGTTTTTCCCCTCCATTGACCACGCGATTCTGCGCGCGCAACTGGCGCGGCACATCGCTTGCCCGCAGACGCTTTGGCTGATGGATCAGGTCTTGGCCAGCGGCGCGGATGTGCTCACGGCGCAGTACACGATGGTCTATTTCCCCGGTGACGACCTGTTTGCCGTCAACCGTCCGCGCGGGCTGCCGATCGGCAACCTCACGTCGCAGAACTGGGCCAACTGGTATCTCAACGCGCTGGATCAGTTCGTCAAACATGAGTTGCATTGCCGCGCTTACCTGCGCTACTGCGATGACTTTTTGCTGTTCGGCGACGACAAGGCCGAACTGTGGGCCTGGAAAGCCGCCATTGTGGACTTCCTGCAAACGTTGCGCCTGACGCTGCACGATGACCGGGCGCAGGTGTATCCCGCGCACACCGGCATCTCGTGGTTGGGCTTTCGCGTCTTTCCCACGCATCGGCGCTTGTTGCGGCGCAACGTCAAGGCCTTTGCGCGGCGTTTCCGCGCCCAGCGCGACGCTTTTCACGCCGGACAATTGAAACTGGCCGACGTGCAGCCCTCGCTGCGCTCGTGGATCGCGCACGCTTCGCACGCGGATACCTATCGTTTGCGGAAATCGTTGTTCAGGAGGATTGTCTTTTGATGCAAGAATCGCCGTTGTTCACCAAAACCTACGATTTGTTGGCCTATTTGCTGCCGGCGGTGGAGAAATTCCCGCGCTACCAGCGCATTGTCACGGGGCGGCGCATCCAGGAGTTGAGTTGGCGCTTCCTGGACACAATCCTGGCGGCGCGGAAGTGTACGCTAGAAGAGCGCCCGGCGTTGCTCCACCAGGCCGATGTGATGCTGGATTCTCTGCGCTATACCGTGCGGATTAGCCATGAGATGGCCTTGCTTGGTCAAAAGCCATACGCTCACGCTTCGGGCTTGCTGGCCGAGGTGGGGCGACTTTTGGGAAAATGGCTTCAACGGTATAATCGGCCTTAGTGGGCGCGGTCGAAACGCGCGGTGCGCTTACCGCAACAGGAACAACCCTGACAACAGGAACGACAACAACGGTTTTCGTGTCGCCAGCAGTCGCCGGAGAGGCGGCCCGGGTATTGCCGGTCGTTGACGCCGAATACACCCGGAGCGCGGGCTTTTGTCCCGCCGGGGCGGCGCGCGACGCCCGGCCAGCGCTGCCTTTCTGAGAGAACTCCAGACCGCGTCCCGGTCGCGCTTCCGTGAGGAGGCCGGCCAAAGAGAGAGGGTCCCGCCTGAGCCAGTAGGCGCGCCGGCGTCGGACGTTCGGGCGGGCCCCGCCGATGAAAGTGTAACGCAAGCTGTCAGCTTGCGGCGTGGGCAAACTAACAGTTTGCCCTACATTTGCCATTTTCAAGGAGTGCATGATGTCCGATTCATCTATTGCGCCGATTCTCGATGACCTGCCGACCGGCGTGGATGCGCTGGATTTCACGCCTTACGTGGAGGCGTTGAGCGAGATTTTGCTCGACGCGAACACGGGCACGCCGCTGACGTTGGGCGTGTTCGGCAGTTGGGGCAGCGGCAAGACGAGCCTGATGCGGATGTTGCGCGACCGGGTGACGCCCACGCATTACGCCGTCTGGTTCAATGCCTGGAAGTATAACCAGGAAGACGCGCTTTGGCGCGCGCTGCTGCTGGTGCTGCTGGATGCGTTGGAGGAAGCCCTCCGGCTGCCCGCGCCGCCTCCGCCGGAGCAGGACAAACCGGCGCGTGGCAAGGGCAAGGACGCACCTGGCAAAGACGCCGCCGCGCCGCCGGAAGGTGAGCCGGATACCGCGCGCCTGATCGAACTGTTGCGCGAGGCGCTTTACCGCGAGACCGCCTGGACGGAGAAAGGCGCGTTCAAACCTGATTGGATACAGGCGGTCGCCGCCGGCGTGGGCGTGGGCTTCAATGTGCTCCTCTCCGCCGCGAACCTGGGGTTCGTGCAAGAGGTGGTAGAAGCGGCGCAAAAGAAACTCGGCGAGGGCGAACCGGTGGGGCAACTGGGTAAGCTGGCGCAGGCCTTCAAGCGCGAGGAACTTGTTCACCGGCAGGCGCAGTTGCGCTCGTTGGAGCAGTTCCAGGAGAACTTTGCCCGGTTGGTGGCGCGTTTGCCCGGCGCAAAACGCCGCCTGATCGTCTTCGTGGATGACCTCGACCGCTGCACGCCGGAGAAGGCGCTGCAGGTGTTGGAGGCGCTCAAGCTGTTCCTGGACGTTCCCAACTGCATCTTCGTGCTAGGGTTGGATCAAACGGCGATTGAAACGGCGGTGCGCACGCGCTACCGAGACGAGGTCAAAGCGCGCGATTATCTGGAGAAAATTATCCAGTTGCCGTTCACGCTGCCGCCGCTCGAAGATGAGGCCATGCTGAAGTATGTGAAAAGTCTGGCGCAAGCCTTGCCGGACGAACGCTGCGCGCAGGTCTTTGCGCAGGGGATGCAGCCTAACCCGCGCCAGGTCAAGCGCACCCTCAACTTCTACCTGCTGCTGATGCGGCTGGTGGAAAAGCGCGCGCCGCTCACCGCCACGCCGTTGCGGCTGGCGAAGATGGTGGCCATCCAACACGGCCATCCCGACCTCTACGCGCTGTTGAGCGTCTATCCGCATTATCTCCCGGCGTTGGAGACCTATTTCCGCGCGGAAGGCGCTGCCGGGCGGGGCGATATGGCCGGCCGCGAAAAGCCCGCGCTGCCGGAGGACCTGCAAAAGTTTGTCGGCGAGGCTGTACGCCGCCTGCTATCTCTGTATCTCGACGATGCAGAGGCGTGTTTTGGCGGGTTGGAACGCCAGGACGTGCGCAGCTACATCACACTCACCCGCCGCGCCGCGCCAGAACTGGCGACGGGGCGGCGCGCGCGGCTGCCTTTTGAGCCGGAGCTGGTCACGATCCCTGCCGGGCCATTTTTGATGGGCACGAGCGAGGAGCAGGCGGCGGCGCTGAAGGAGAAGTACCAGTGGGCGAAGGGAGTTGATTTCAGCGATGAGCATCCGCAGCGCACGGTCAAGCTGCCGGCCTTCGAGATCGGCAAATACCCGGTGACGAACGCCGAGTACGCGGAGTTCGTCAAAGCGACAGGGTATCGCGCGCCGGAGCACTGGCGCAACGGCGTCTTGCCCGAAGACCTGGCGGA
>JAIOAS010000289.1 GCA_019873725.1 Chloroflexota bacterium
GTCGGCGTGAAAAGTGGCGCAGCCCACCGAATCGTAGCCGCGGTAAGCCAATCGTTGCGCCGCTTCAATCAGAATCGGGCCGAGCTGTTGTTCTGTCTTCGTCACAATACCAAAAATTCCGCACATAGGTCCTCGCTGCTGAAGTATGTAAGCATCTTAACGTTTATAGGCGTGTAGACAAGTGTTAAATTGCTTCATCTTGAGGTTCTCTTGGCATACAGCGACGAGGAAATCGATGCCAACGACGACGGGCAGGCAGACTTTCGAATCGAGGTGGATGTGGCGAAAAAAACATCCACACTGACGTCTTACGCTTCCTGGGTTTTAGCTCTAGAGGGTACGTACAGGCTCAATGAGACGATGCCTGTCCGCGTGAATCTCAAACATTCGTCGCGTTAAGGGCCTTTCAACGCCTGCAGTAGCCGGTCGAACTCACGCTCGGCACGGCGGGGATGAGCCAGGTCGAGTGTGGTCAACTGGCTGAGCCGCAGCGGCAACCGGCGCTCGTCGAACGCCGCAAACTTGACCGGCAGCAGACGGTATGTTCCCTCTTGAAGATCCATCGTCTGCGCCAGGACGTTCTCAAAGCCGGCCACGTGATCCGTCAGATAGGCCGTCGATAGCACAACCACCGTGCGTTTGGCCTGCCGGATACCGCGCTCCATGCCGACCACACGCGCCACGCCGGGCTGCTCGACGTCGCCGGAGACAGCAACTCGCAGGCCGGCCGCCTCCAGCCGAGGCAGCAAAACCTCCCACACCCAGGTCGAATCAGGCGGGCGATCCACGTAGCTGATGTAGGCATCATAGTGGAAGCCCGCATCGTTGACGGGGACGGTGCCCTTTTGGCCGCCCAGGTAGAGGGCGACCGGAAAATTCTCCTCCACCTCGGCCTTAAAGAGAGGATGCTGTCGGGATTGACTACCGGTGACACGGGGCTGTACATACTCAAACAGATCGAAGATGCGGATCAGGCCATCGTCGCCAGGGACACCGCCGCGCAAACCGGCGAGCAGATGTTTGGTGAAGAGGCTGTTCTCGTCATCGGGCATGACGTAGGAGAACTCGGTGCTGCGCGATGAGGCCAGGATCACGCGCCCCCGCCCTTCCTTAAGCGCGTCGTAGTAACTTTCCGGCAGGGCCTTCAGCACGGGCACGGCGGCATCCTTTGGCTGGCCGATACCGCCAGCATGGCAACAGTCAAAAATGACGACAACCTTGCGGGCCGGAATAGCACGCAGGGCGGCGGTGAACTCGTTCCCGGAGATGGCCGTCTGGGCGATGGACTCCTCCGCCGTGTAGACCGTATCCACCGGCAGCAGATACTCACCGGCATAGGGACCGGTCTCGATGCGCCCACCGTGGCTGGAGAGATAGAAGAAGACGGTCGAGTCTGGGTCACTGCGCGCCGCCAGGTCGGCCAGCGCCTGTCGCACAGCAGCCTGCGTGGCCTGATCATCCAGCAGCAACTGCACGTTATCCGGCGGATAACCGCAGTGCTGCGGATCGATCAACAGGCTGTGGATGTCTTGGGCGTCTTTGAGCACGGTCGGTGGAAGTGTGTTGATGTGCCGGTAGTTAGCGATCCCGATGACCAGGGCGTGGGCGTTTTCTAGCATAGGCATATGCGGCTCTCCTTCAACAATTCTGGCTTATTCGGCAATCATAGGAGCGCCCTTCTCCGACCGAGCTTCGATCAAGGCGCTCCTATAGTGAATCAACGGCGCAGACACATAGCGTGACGTCAGATCTTGATCCAATCGCCGGGATGCGTGTATTCCGCATCGGTATAGCCACGAACATGCAGACGCCACGAACCTTTTCCTCCACTGGCGCTGACTTCGTCATCCGCGCCAGCGGAGGTGCTACTGTCCTTCAATACGCCCCCGCGGTAAAGGTACAGGTCTGCATCTCCCCCTGTCGAGGTAATCCTGGCCCAGGCCTCCGAGATGCTGGCGTCAAGTGGTTCGTAGATGTCTTTTTTACCTGCTTTTACCGTCGGGTGAATGAGATATTCCAGCCGGTATTTCGCATCCGCCCCAATGTCGAGCGGTTCAATACGAATCAATCGATCCTGGGTCGGATCGAAGGGCGGTTCTTCCAGGTAAATCGGCTTGTTGAACGTCAACAATTCCAGACAAAGTCGCACACTCCATTCACGTGTATTCGCAAGGAGCGCCAGGTCTGCCGCGTCGATCAGGCCATGTAAAGCTTCACAGCGTTGCTTCAGCCAGTCATGCCAGTATGCCCGTCGCTGCTCAAGCGCCGACGCATGGCGTTCTGCAAGCTGCGCCCTGAGTTGGTCCTCATCCAGTACATACAGAGCCAGTTTGTGAATGACGGCCTCTTGGGCGTAAGTCAAAACGGCAGCTTCTTGACCGCTGACGCGAAACCTGAATCCGCCTGGACCGTCCTGGTTCTCAAAGTATGCGATACCGGTGACATATCCTTCTTCCTGGACGATCTCATCATACGAGATGCGCCAGGGTTTTACTTCCGAGCCATATGCTTTCATGGTTGTCTCTCCTTTCGCTTGTGACACATATCTGTACATTATTGAAAGTGATTATGGATTCCGCGGCACCAACATCACCTCCTCCCGAAGCGCTTCAAGTGGCAGCCCCACAACGCAACGCAAGCCTACGTCCTGCGAGCCTTCATTGGCAAGACGGTTGTAGCGGACACTGACCCGTGCCCGACTGACGCCTGATTGCCAACTCCCCCCGCGGATGACGACATAGCCTTCGGCGTCCGTAACCTCAGCAGGCCACCATGTCGTCAAATAGGCAGGATGATTGTATGGCAACCAGAGCGAGACCGTCCATTCACTGACGTTGCCTGCCATACCAAAGACGCCCTCCGGCGTGTGGTCATCACGCATATCTCTAACTGCCCAGACTCCCTCTGAAGCTGTTTTCGCGTCGCCGATGTTCACCTCGCCTGCAATGGGCGGATCGTTGCCGGTCGGGTAAAGGTGGTTCTCGACGCCGCGTGCGGCGTGTTCCCATTCGATTTCGGTCGGCAGGCGGCGACCCAACCACCGGCAATAGTCGTTCGCCGCAGACAGCGACAGGCGCGTTACCGGTTCGTCCGCAATCTGGCGATCACATACGGACTGCTTCCCGTAGCTGTGGTCCCCACAACGCCCGGCTTGATTACACCAACAGTAGAGACGGTTGCTGACCTCATACTGCTCGATAGCAAACGCCGGCCACTCGACCCGTATTTCGGGACGGCTGTACTGATGGATGCTCGGATCGTCGGTGCCTATGACGAACTCCCCACCCTCGAAATTCACGACAGGACTCATACGCAACGCCTGCCGCCTCAGCCAAACCCCATAGCCACTCCACCCTCCCAACACCAAAGCTGACACCAGAACCACCGCCACCAAAGGGCGCACCCACTGCATCCGTTTCTGAGCGCGCAAGGCCGCACGGCTGGCAGCCAGAAACTCGGTCAACAACGGATCGATCCCCAATGCCAGCGAGGCAGACTCGGCCAGCCATACATCAGCCTCAGACAGTTCGGCCCGATCCAACATGCCACTGGACCGATGCCGGCGTACCCACTGCTCTGCCCGGGCCTCAAGGTGGCGGCGCGTCACTTCCGTCGCCCAGCAGGTGTCGATCCACTCCCGCAACACCGGCCACCCTTCGATCAACGCCTCATGCGCTATATCCACACTGGCATCGCCGGCTTCTTCTTCTCCACCGAACGTGAGCAGACGACTGCGCGCGAGATGCTCCAGCGTATGTTCGAACGCACCGGCCTCTTCACCCTCAGCGCGCAAAGCCGACACCCGTTGCTGGCGCCGTGTATCCGCGCGGCCTTCCCCGAACTGCACCAGCCGTAGAAAGATACGTCGGGCGATGAGCTGCTGCTCCGGCGTCAGAGCCGCCAGGGCTGCGTCGGCCCGGCGAGCCATGGCCACCTGCAAACCGGTGAGTGGGTGCCCTCCGTAAGCCTGGCGTGGCAGCACGAGTGCCTCGTAGGCGCGTAGGGGCAAGAAGCGCCGTTCCACCCGTTCCCACAGCAACAGCAGCGTCTCTTGCACAAAGGGCAACACGCCCGGCTCACGACCCGCGTCGGCCACCAGCCGCTCCACCAACGCCGTCTCGACGAAAACACCCACATCCTCGGCCGGTCTGACGATGGCCTGCCGTAACCCATCGCCACTCAGCGGCAAGACCTCGAAGCGGTGCGCCTGAACCTCAGGCCACAACGAGGTAAGCATCAGGTCGGGATAAAAGTCGGCCCGCACGGTCAGGACGACGAAACAATCGGGCGTCTCGGCCAGGTGCCGTAATGCTTGCTGGAAAGATTCCACGTCGGGACCGGCGAGTGTGAATAATTCCTCAAACTGGTCAATGACCAGCAGCAGACGGCGAGCATCCGGCTGGGTGGCCAACAACTGCGCTACAGCGTGAGCCGGGTCGGCAGGATCGCCATCCAGGACGGCAGCCAGAGCTGACAGCGGCGCCCGGCCTGGACGGAAGCTGCGCACCAACCACGTACCGGGACCAAAGAGGCTGCTCTTGCGCAACGCCGGGATCAGACCGGCGAAAACGAGGGACGATTTTCCGCTACCTGAGGGGCCGATGACGGCAAGAAAAGAGTGCAAGCGCAGTTGCTCCAGGATGATGGACACTTCTACGTCCCTTCCGAAGAAACGGGCGCTATCGGACTCGCTAAAGGGCGCCATGCCGGGATAGGGACAAGGGGGACAAGGCGGTATCGCAGGAAACGGGCGCTGCAGATCAGCCAACAGCCGTTCGAGCGTGCGAGGCCAGGCGTCGGGATCGGTGGCATCGAGGGCCGTGAGAATGGCCAGGCGCGGCGGCAGCTTGACCGGGTGCAAGATCAGTGGGATCACCGGCCAGGTCGCCGTTTCCAGGCCATAACTTTGCGCCAGCAGGTCAGCGAACTGGGTGAAGCCCTCCGCCAGATAAGCCGGAGAGAGGACAAGCAACACGCGCCGGCTCTGCCGGATAGCGCGCTCGAATTCCAGCAAGCGCGGCACGCCCAAAGCAAAAGCAGCTTCCGAGTGACAGCGCACACCGGCCTGGGACAAAACGTCCAGCAGATAACCTTCCACCCAGGGACGGTCGGCCTCGGCATAGGAGACGAAAAGGTCGTAGGCGTATGTGCCTTCTGTGCTCATCGTTATCGCTTCCTTCCAACGATCGCACCGGCGTCAGAGCCCGGCAAACGCCTAAGTCGACGAGGTAAACGCTATGCAGGTGGCGTCTTCTTTGTAGTACGGTTGAATGATGTGGAGCGATGATACCGATGCAACAATCTTAGTATAGCATACGAACGGGAGAAATCAATAGGGATTGAGCGATTATTGATCGAGAGAAAACTTTTAACCCGCAAGACTACGCGCAATGAAATTGCGCACAATTTCATTGCGCGCAATTTCCGCCGCGATGCGGGCATTGTTGAGCAACAGGCTCTCGTTGGCGCGTTTCGTGCGCGCGTCGCTGAGGGCGACCATGCGCGCGAGAATGAAGGGGGTGATGGCCCTGCCGGTGACGCCCTGCGCGTCGGCCTCGGCGACGGCTTGCTTGATGAGCGGTTCGACCTCTGCGGCGGGGATTTCGTCCTCGGCGGGGAGAGGCGCGGCGACCAGTAGCCCTTGCGGCAGACGTAACGCCCGCTGCGCCTGGAAAACGTCCACCACCTGATCCGCACTATCGACGCGCTGATCCACCGGCAACCCGGACGTGCGGCTGTAGAAGGCCGGGAATTCGTCGGTCT
>JAIOAS010000290.1 GCA_019873725.1 Chloroflexota bacterium
TCGATCATGTTACCTGCCGTGCAGCACTGCCCCTTGCGCTGCAGCCACATCCATCAACATCGCCATGTGCTCTTTGGTGGGTGGGGTCAGGTTGGCGGCGCGATACTCCCACCCGAGGCTGTTGTACTTGTCCCCGGCCATGCGGTGGAAGGCGAGCAGTTCCAGGGTGATGGGCACCGGCTGACCGGCCATGCCGTTGTGTTGCGCAGCACGTAGCTCCGTCAGTTGGCGGATAAAGGCAGCAATAGCGGCGATTTCTTCCGGCGTATCGTTGACGGTGGGGATGACAGGGATACGGAAGAGGATGGGCTTGTCGGTCTCGGCGAGGCGGCGGGCGTTAGCCAGCAGCAGCGCGTTGGGCGCGCCGACGGCGTCGCGGTGTTTGGCGGAATCCATGTGCTTGATGTCCATCATGACCAGGTCGGTGACGGGGAGAAGCGCCGCCAGGCTTTCCCACGGGACGTTGGCGGCGGTCTCGATGGCGGTGTGCAGTTCGGCGGCCTTGCAGCGTTCGAGAATCTCGCGCGAGAATTCGACTTGCAGCGCCGGTTCGCCGCCCGAAAGCGTCACGCCGCCGCCGGAATTATCGTAGAACGCGCGGTCGAGCAGGATTTCAGCAACGACGGCCTCGGCGGTCATCGCTTTGGCGGTGAAGACGAGGGCTTCCGCGTAGCAAACGTCCACGCATTTGCCACACGCGACGCATTTGGCGCGGTCGAAGATGCGGAGGCCGTTCTCGTCGAAGCCTTGCGCGCCTTCCGGGCACGCGTCGACGCAGGCCGCGCACCCGATGCAGCGGTTAGCGAAAAACTGCACTTCTGGCCTGGGCCGGATCGTTTCCGGGTTGTGACACCAAAAGCAGCGCAGCGTGCAACCCTTAAGGAAGACGGTCGTGCGGATGCCCGGCCCGTCGTGAACGGAGAAGCGTTGGATGTTGCAGATGTAGCCTGTGGTCATGGTATGGTTGGGTTTCCTTCGATAGTCTGGTAGTCTTGTAGTCGTGTAGTCTTGTAGTCGTTAGTCGTGTGGTGTTGGGTGGGTGGTCACTGGCGGCGGGCGGCGGCGTATTCGTCCAGATAGGTTCTGGCGTCGGTGTCGTGCGCGCGGTATACCATGCCCATCCCGCCCTCTCCGATGGGCGCGAGGATTTTGTATTGTCCAAAGGTAGCGCCGGTGAAGTCCTGCATAGTTTTACAACGGAACGAAATCCGCCCTCAGTGCTTTATGAGTTCATTCCCCCTCGGCGAAGTGCTTGAGGCCCATATTGCGGATCTGGGCGATGTGATAGGTGTCGTGGGTTGTCATCCAGGCGATGGCATCGGCCCAGGAGCAGTTGAATTGCATTTTCTCCTCCAGCTTCCCGGCAGGGAGGGCGCGCAATGCAGCCACGTAGGCATTGTGGCATGCGTCGAGCAGGGCGAGGGTTTCTTCCCACGCCTCGTGGGAGAGGGTTTCGGGAAGCGCGGGAAAGTTTGCCTTCTGATAAGGGAATTCCGGCAAATCCGGCGCACCCAGCCACGCCGTCAACTGGTATTTCCAAAAGAGCACGTGCAACACGATACCCCACACCGAGTAGCCTTCGTAAGTGTTGGTCGACGTGACCTCTTCCAGCGTCAACTTGTCGAGCATCTTCCGCAACGGCGGCGCGTTGAACGACATGCCGTGATACTCGCGCTCGGTGATGTCGATGATCAATGCCAAATCGCTGTTCATGGTTTTTCTCCTTTCAGTTCGTCTGATTGTTTTTAGTCGGATATTCCGTGGTCTTTGGACTTGGAGAATATTGCTTTGATGCGTGCCATATCGAACTTTTCCGAGCGGTCGTAGTTGTAGACGCCGTTTTGTTCCTGCTCGATGTCGGTCAGTTGGGTGTAGCAGTAGCCGACGATGTGGTCGTAGCTCAGGATCACGTCGGTCAGCCCTTCCAGGCGGGTGTAGAATTCTTCCAACGTCTGCGGTGCGTTGCCGTAGCCCCAGGAGTCCTCGGCGTAGACCAGGTCCGCCCGTGGAATCCACTTGATGCCGCCGTACTCATCCACGAGGTAGGGCTGGCCCGCGTAGGCCACCTCGCGGTCGGGGTAGTTGCGGAACGGCCCATGTAGCGGGTGCGGCTTGAGCTGGTCGCGCAGGATGTCCGGGTCCTGGATGTAGGTGTGCACCGTCCAAAGGTCGGTGTCCACGTGGACGTAGCCGCTCGCGTCGTTGACCGGGCGGGTGGGATCGAGGTCGCGGGTGAGTTTGGCGGCGTCGCTGTGCAGGCGATAGTGCTGGCGGGTGTCGCCGGTATCGTGCGTCTCGTTGAAGGGCGTCCAGGCGATGATCGAGGGATGGTTGCGGTCGCGGGTGACGATCTCGCGCCATTCCGCCAGGAAATTGCGTGCGCTCACCACATCCTTCACGTCCAGGCCCCAACTGGACGATTCCCCCCACGTGAGATAGCCGAGTTTATCCGCCCAGTAGTGGAAGCGTTCCTCGAAGACTTTCTGGTGCAGCCGCGCGCCGTTGAAGCCCGCCGCCAGCGACAGTTCGATGTCGTGTTTGAGCGCTGCGTCCGTCGGCGCGGTCCAGATGCCGTCGGGGTAGAAGCCCTGGTCGAGCACCAGCCGCAGGTAGAGCGGTTCGTTGTTGAGGAAGATACGGTTGCCCTCGATGTGGATTTTGCGCAAGCCCGCGTAGCTCTGCACCGTGTCGATGACGGCATCGCCGTCGAGCACCTCGAACATCAGGTCGTACAGGAAGGGCGAGGTGGGTGACCACAGTTTGGGGGATGTCACCGGCAGCACTAGCGGAATGCCATTGACCGGGACACTCTCGGCCTGGCTGACGACGGCATCACCGTCTTTCAGTGTAGCGCGGAAGCGCAAGCCGTTCTTAAGCGCATAGAACCGTGGCGTGACGACGAACCGGCTATTGTCCACATCCGGCACAATCTGACAATCCCGCAATCCATACGTCGGTGCGGCCTCCAGCCACACCGTCTGCCAGATGCCGGTGGTGCGCGTGTAGTGGCAACCGCGCGACTTGAAGTCGGGGCACTGCTTGCCGCCGGGTTGTTGTCCGGAGCGCACGTCGTCGCGCACGTAGACAACGAGGTTGTGCTCGCTGCCCGGTGTCACGTAGGCAGTGATGTCGTGGCTAAACGAAACCGTCCCGCCCCAATGCCGGCCCACCGACACGCCGTCGATGAAGACCTCGCTCTCGTAATCCACCGCGCCGAAGTGCAGGATGACGCGCTTACCGGCCCAATCCGCCGGAATTGCCAACGTGCGCTGGTACCACATCATCTCGATGAAGTCTTTGTAATTGACGCCGGAAAGCGGACTCTCCGGGCAAAACGGCACCGTAATGCTGCCGTCGAAGCCGGTGCTGTTAGCAAAGCCACGCTGCGCTCCCGATTTGCCAAAGTCAAAGGTATACGTCCACGGGCCGTTGAGGTTGATCCATGGCTCGCGCCGAAACTGCGGGCGCGGGTATTCCGATCTGGGAATGGTATACAGTTCTGTCATCATCTTTCTCCAAAAGTATGATCTTCTCAAACCTGACAGGTCTTCTGAGACCTGTCAGGTTTGCTCGTTCAACCAAGAATATCCCCAAACAACTTCTTGAAGAAACCCGCCGGTTTCTGTCCGCTTGCCTGCCCGGTTTGCCCGTTGATAACGACAGTATACACATTATCCTCGTGCCGATAGTTGGCGATCCAGAAGGGGAGCAACACCAGTTTGTAGGAAAGGACCGCGATATCCGTGGGGAGGATTTGGAAGTCCTGCACGTTGGGAATTCTGGCCAGCGCCTGCATGTACGCGGCTTTCTTTCCCTTTTTCAGGACGATTTGCCGGGCCAGGAGCGACGCATCGGAGACCGAAATGTCGTAGAGCGCCGTGGGCCAGTTGGCGAGATAGGCGCTATCGTAAGGGACGGCCTCTTTGAGCAAGAATTTGTGGAAAACGGCAATCAAGTCCGCGGGCAAGGTGTGCGTCGCCGGGACGAGTACATCGTCTTCGAGCAAGTAATAACTACCTTCGTGGATGAGCGGTTGGCGCAGGCCGGCGTAGGCACTGGTCGCGCGGAGGCCCTGCATCCGTATGGATTGCTGATCCGGTTCGACGCCGCGCCAACGCACTTCCTTGCTGATGTCGAACGTCCACGCTGGCAGATAGAGGCCGCGCACGCGGGTGGTGCGAATCCGATCCCCCTTGACGTTTTTATCGAGCCAGCGGCGAAAGGTCTTCTGCGCCTGTTCTGCGTCAATGGCAAAGGGGATGATGCCTTCCGGTTGGATCATTTCCGGCGTTTCGATTTCGATGACGTGCGAGGAGCCGCAATAGGGGCAGTGCGTTGAGAGTTCCCTGGTGAGCACGAGTCTGGCCTGACAGCCTTCGCACCGGCAGACGAGCGTCCCGGCAGGCAGCTCGTGACCTTTGACGGTAGCCAACGCCACGACGAAGTCATGTTCTTCCATCAGCAGGCCGTCTTTGAGCGCGGAGAACACAGTCTGGCAATGCCCGCAGTACGTGCAGCGCAGCGACTGCTCGCCTGGCTCAAATGCCATCACACCGCCGCATTGTGGGCAGATGAAGCGCCGGGCCTCGACCGGCTGCTGGGTTTCCGACTCATCGGTGCCGGCGACCTGCTCATGGCGGGGCAGGCGGTTTGGATCGATCATATCTTCCGGCTTGAGCCGCCCCTCCAGCACGGCCAGCCCGCGCCGCGCTATCGCATTGTTCGGATCGCAGGCCAGTGCCTGTTCGAGATGCGCGCGCTTTTCCGCCGGATCGTCGGTGAGTTCGGTCAGCCAGATGTGCGCCTGTGCTTTTTCGGCGTGCGTCGCGGCATAATCCAGCAACAGGCGCTCCAAATAGCGGCGCGCCTCGGCCTTGTCTCCGGCCTTAGCCGCCGCGATCCCGTGTACAAGCTGGCTGCGAACGTCTCCGAACATCTTACTCCCTATTCCCGTATTATAGCACGACTTGAACCAAAATTGGCTTTATCCGAAACGGAGGGGTGCATTTCAGAATGGGGGCGACCGTTCCTTAATATTGTGCCGCAGAGCACGCAGAGTTCGCAGAGATTTAAAAATCCCTCCGCGTTCTCGGCGAACTCTGCGGTTAAATCAGACGTTTATCTCGTTTTTGTCCCCGAATTGAAATGTGCCCAAACGGAGGTATAGTGTGGAAAATTCTATCACATGCCTGAATTTTCGATCCGTTGACGTGACAACCCGACTACCCAACAACCCGACTACTCGACTACTTGACTACCTGACTATTTTGGAGAAACAATGACAAATCTGGCCCTAATGGGTGTAGACATCGGTACATCCAGTACCAAAACAATCATCGTCAGGCCGGACGGGGCGGTGTTGGGCCTGGCGGCGCAAGAATACGCCGTGGAGACACCGCGTCCCGGTTGGGCGGAACAGAATCCTGAAACATGGCTGAACGCTGCTCTGGACACGATGCGCCGCGCGTTGGTCGCCGCGGACATTCCTGCTGAGCAAGTGCAGGCCATCGGCCTCTCCGGGCAGATGCACGGGACGGTATGTCTCGACAGGCACGGGCGCGCCCTGCGCCCGGCGATCATCTGGGCGGATCAGCGGTCGGCGGTGCAGGTCGCCGAGGTCGAAGCGCGCGTCGGGCGCGAGCGCCTCGCTGCGTGGACGGCGAATCCCCTGGCGACCGGCTTCATGCTGGCGACGTGGCTCTGGCTGCGCGAGCACGAACCGGACGTTGCCTCTGCCACTGCTTATCTGTTGCTGCCG
>JAIOAS010000291.1 GCA_019873725.1 Chloroflexota bacterium
ACGGCCTCTGGTCACGCTGCAACAACTCAGTGAGGAGTTCCAGGTCCCGGACTACGCCATCGCCAGCCGATTGGTACAGATGGGAAAACGAGTCAAGGGGATGTCGTAAAGAAGCCCGCTATCGTTGCTCGCGGACTGTGGCGCGCTTAAGCCCGCCACACCTCGATGATCTGCCTGCCCATCCACGCCCACTGGTGACGGAACTCATCAAGCGGTTGCCACGTCACCCCATCGGCGCGCGCTGTGAACGGGTCGACAAAGCCCAACCCACGGTCGGGATGCCAGGCCACCAGGATTTTGTAGTGCGACCAGCCCTGCCATTGCCGCCGCACGAAACGCAGCGGCTCCCCGATAATGACGATCGTAAGGCAATTCTGACGCAGATTGGTAAACAGCCGCTTCAAAGATGTCGCCACGCGCCAGCGCGCATGCAATCCCAGGCGGCGCAACGATGCGACAACGCCCCACGGCAGAGTCGCCCAGCCGGGAATGCGCTCCGGGAAGCCGCGCCGGTCCAGCTCGGCCGCCAGCGCCGCCGCGTTGACAAACGGCCCTTCATACAGCGTGTTAGCGACCATCGCCACACAATACGGGCCGCAGTCGTTGCTGTCGCGCTGGTTGACGTGATAACGCGCGACAGGGAACGAAAGTTCAACACGCTCCCCAGGAATCCACGCCTTCATCAGCCCCTCCCAATCCGACGACCCACGCGCTCAAGGCCAACAGCACGCCCAGATGCAGATGCACGTTGTTCACGAGAATGTTATCCACAAAGTTGTGAACGCTGAAATGCGTCCATGCCCCAACCAGCCCCAGGGCCAATCCGCGCGTCCGGCCCGCAACACGGCGCGACGCCCGCCAAAGCCCCACAAAGATGCTGCCGAGCCACACAAGATAGGCGAGCAGGCCCAGAACGCCGGTCTCGGCCAACAGGTTGAGATAGTAGTTGTGTGCGTGGCCCAGCGCCAACGGCCAGTTGATGAGCCGGTGGGCGGGATAAGCCGCTTCGTAGCAGCCAAAGCCCACACCCAGCCAGAAGTGCTCGCGCCACATCGACAGCGCCGCCTGCCAGTGCGCCATGCGCTCGATGACGGCGTAATTCGCATCGTTGATGCCCACCCCGCGCACGTCTTCGAAGCGCGTGTATTCGAGGAATCCGGTCAGCCGCGAGGCAATCGAGGCGGGCAGCCATCCGCCAGCATACAATCCCAACCCGCCAACCACGATCACCACCGCCAGCACCAGTCCCCACCCGCTGCGGCGCGGCAACAGGATCGCAATGACGAATATCGCCGCCGCGAAGCCCATCCACCCGCCGCGCGACCATGAAGCCAGCAGGCCCGCCCCCACAGCCACCAATGCAAACAGCAGTACACCGAATCGAGGATCGGTAAGCGGTAAGCGGTAAGCGGCAATTCGTAATTCGTGATTCGTAATTCGTGCCAGCCACTCCCACAATGCGACGGCGACAAAACCCGCCAGAAGCGCGCCGGCCAGGCCGAGGAAGCCGGCATAGGGATTGGGTTGTTCAAAAGTGCCGTAGGCGCGATAAAACCGCGCGTCGATGGCGAAATGCTCAGGCAAATCATCGGCGAGGCCGAACTGCCACAGGCCGACAAGCGCCTGGAACACCGCGACGCCCGCCAGCAACACACGCACCAGGAACACGCGCTGCCGGCCCTGCGTACCGCGCAACCTGTCATAAACCAGCAGGAACATCACGAGAATTTGCCCCCATTTGCCCCACTCCAACAATCCCATCCACCCATCGACAGGCTGCCACAGCGAGAGCAACGCCGCGGCCATAAAACCGAGCAACGGCAGGAGCAACGGCGGCAGTGGGATGTGGACATCGCGGCGCAGCAAGCCACGCCCGATCCAGATTGCCGCTGCCAGCATGAAGACGACCTGTCCGATGAACGCCGGTATCTCCGGTAACTCCATACGCAGCCACGCCTGCAACGGTCCCAGGAAGAGCGCCGCGCCGACGCCCACCAATGGCTCCCACAAGCTTCCCACGAGGACGAAAGCCAACACCGTCAGCAGCAAACCCTCCCACAACGAGAGTCGCGTCAAAAGCACGCCCCACACCGCGCCGATCAACGCCAGTGCCACCGGGAGTGTCCATACGGAGAGTGCATCGTGCCGCAGTCGTCTTAGCCCAAATATTCCGTCCACGTCACCAACTTTAGCATTGCGTCATAGACAAACTTCGCCTGGAACACACCCGTGTCCATCTGCAACACACGCGGGGCGAAGATCCGGTCTGCCTGCGGAATCGGCAAGTCGTTCAGATACGTGCTGACCGGCATCCACACAAAATCACCTTCGCGTAAATCAGGCCGCACAACGCCCGAAAACGTCCAGGTGGCGTAGATGAACAACATCCAGTTCCACTCCGGCAGCGGCGAGACCTCGGTGCAGAAACCACGCAGATGCAAATCGTCGATAACCAGGCCGGTCTCCTCCAGCAGCTCGCGGCGTGCCGTCTCGTGGGGCGATTCGCCCACCTCGACCTTGCCGCCCGGCGCGATCCACAGGCCGAGATTCGGCTCCTTGTTGCGCCGCATCACCAGCACCTCGTCGCCGCGACGCACGTAGACCAGCACGCTGAGGACGTAAGCCGCCATCACGCCAGGCCCAACTTCACCCGGAAGTAATCTGCCGTCTTGCGCAGGCCCTCCTCCACCGGCACGCGCGGCTCCCATCCCAACACGGCCCTGGCTTTGCTGATGTCGGGACAGCGTTGCTTGGGATCGTCGGCGGTCCGCTCGTCGGTGGGATGCACAAAGACGATCTCGGACGCGCTGCCGGTCACTTGCAACGTCAAGCGGGCGAATTCGAGGATCGTTAACTCGACAGGATTGCCGAGGTTGACCGGCCCTTCGACGTCTGCCGCCATCAGGCGCACGATGCCCTCGACCAGATCGTCCACGTAGCCGAACGAGCGCGTGCGCGACCCATCGCCGTAGACCGTCAGCGGCTCGCCGCGCAACGCCTGGCAAATGAAGTTCGGTACCACGCGCCCGTCATCGGCGCGCATACGCGGCCCGTAGGTGTTGAAGATGCGCACGATGCGCGTATCGACGTGATGATAGCGGTGATAGGCCATCGTCAGCGCCTCGGCGAAACGCTTGCTCTCGTCGTAGACGCCGCGCGGCCCCACCGGATTGACGTTGCCCCAGTAGGTCTCGTCCTGCGGGTGAACCAACGGATCACCGTAGACTTCGGAGGTTGAGGCCAACAAAAACTTCGCCTGTTTGGCTAACGCCAGCCCCAAGGTGTTGTGCGTGCCGAGCGCCCCCACCTTGAGCGTCTGGATGGGATAGTTCAGATAGTCGACCGGACTCGGCAACGAAGCCAGATGCAACACCATATCCAACGGCCCGGCGACGTAGATGTAATTTGTGACGTTGTGCTTGATAAACGAAAAACGCGGGTGTCCTGCCAGATGCGCGATGTTATCTGTGCTTCCCGTGCTCAGATTGTCCATCGCAATGACCTCGTGGCCCTCGGCCAGATACCGGTCACACAAATGCGATCCAATGAACCCCGCCCCACCTGTGATGAGAATACGCATATTGCCCCCCTTGGGAATCCGAAATGAGAATCAACGAATCAACGAATCAACGAATAACGAATGAACGAATGAACGAATTGGCGAATCGGCGAATTCAAGAAACACTGTCAGGAATATCGTACTGCTTGCTTCTTGCTTCCTGCTTCCTGCCCCTTGCATCTTGCTTCCTGCCCCTTGCATCTTGCTCCCTGCCCCTTGCATCTTGCTCCCTGCCTCTTGCATCTTGCTTCCTGCCTCTTGCATCTTGCATTCCTGAGCTGATGGCATTATACTCCAAGCCGTAAACAGGCCAATCGGAGAGACCAGGGGCTTATTCTTCTTGCTCCGAGGGGAACACCAGTTCCCTGTTTTAAGCGCATCAGACGCGGATCTGGCGATCCGCGCGAAGCAAAAATAGGGAACGGTGACGAGAATGATAAAGCCCTGGCGGAGAGACTATGGGAAAGACATTGTTGCTGACCGGGCAGCCCGGCATTGGAAAGACGACGATCATCCGCAACGTCGTCGCGCAATTGGGGAAAAAAGCGGGCGGGTTCTACACCGCAGAAATCGTCGGGCCTGGAGGACGGAAAGGGTTCCGGCTGATCACATTGGACGGCAAGGAAACGACCATCGCCCATGTCGATCTACGCGATCCCAAAGCGCCCCGCGTGGGACGCTACGGTGTGGATGTCGCCGCTTTGGAGCGCGTGGGGGTCGCCGCGCTACGCCGCGCCATCCAGGAGAAAAAGCTGGTGGTGGTGGATGAAATCGGCACGATGGAACTATATTCGCGTGCTTTCTGTGACACGGTGATGCAGGCAATCCTGGGAACAACGCCGGTATTGGGAACCATCATGCGCTATCCCCATCCTGAAAGTGATGTGTTCAAAACGCTGGCTCAGGTGACAATATGGGAAGTGAACCGCACAACCCGCCAAGATTTGGTCGAGAAAGTGATCGCGTGGCTTAACAAAAACACGTAGGCGGCTCCGACAAGGAGCCGCCTATGTCCAGGCATCAGAAGTTCTGGTCGGTCTCAGACCGCGCCACCCTAACCCGCGCTGCCGACCAGCGAGTGCAATTGTTGCTTCAGGGCCTCAATCTGCGCGCGCGTCTTCTCCACCTTCTCGAAGATCTCCTGGCGGCTCTGAACGGATTCCTTGAGCAGGCTCGCAGCGACCTTGGTGCGCGTCGGAGCGACGCCGGCCTCGACAAGCAAATCCAATTGCGCGCGCGTGACCTTGTCCACCGGCACGACCATCAGGTTGGAGACGTCCTGCGCCGTCTTGATGAGCGCATTGCCCAACAACTCCATCGCCTTCGCTGTTTCATCAAGGATCTTGCTCAGGGGCAGCGTGATAGCAACGGGTTTCGGCGCAGCTTTAGCCTCAGAGGTCGGCTCTGCAGACTCGGCAACGACTTCAACATCGACCACTTTTTCTTCTTCCATTGTTCCCTCCCTATTCTTTTTTTGGATGATCGTTCAAAACCAATGCCCTGGCTTATGCCTCCGGCGTCAGCTTGACTTCTTTGCGCAGTTGCTCGCGCAGTTCGGCGATTTGCTGGGTGATGCTGCCGATCTTCTCGAAGAGCGCCTGGTTGGCCTTGATGCCTTCGGCAATCAGGAACGCGGCGCTCTCAGAACGGCTCTTGGTCACTTCCGCATCCACCAGCATATCCATATGCGCCAAAGCCTCATCGTTCACCCGCACCATGACCACGTTGCCGCGCGCTTGCAGGGCCTCGCTCAACGCCTGGCCGAACGTCTCGACCTGCTTCAGCGCATCCTTCAACGATGCAGACGCCGGTTTCCTGGTCTCGTGCTTCTCCTCACCCTCAGGAGCGGCTTCAGCGGCGGCTTCTGCCTCCACGACCGGGGTTTCCTCAACCACTTCTTCAACCTGCTTCTTGCTCATTTGTTTTCCTCCTTACAGATACTTATACTTTTTACTTACCCGTAATTGTATTACGTATTACAGTGTAATATAGTTGCGCGATTTTGTCAAGAGGGAAATGAAAAAGGGGTGTGGTTCAAGGTTTTGCGTGAGCATTCTTGCCAACAGGCTCAAGGCGCGCCCGGCCAAGCGGCATACGCCGCCAAGGATGATTGGCCGCCGGTCGCCTGGGCGCACT
>JAIOAS010000292.1 GCA_019873725.1 Chloroflexota bacterium
TTTATGTGCGATTTGCTTTTTGGGAGTCTCAGCATAACATTAAATGTGGGGTTGTCTACTCACCTGTTCTGCTTCGCCTAACCCGTCATTCATACTTTGAAAGAACACTAGTATATCTCAAAAAGAGATAATTGCAAGTGGGTCATTGAGCTACGGATTCATCAGTGCCGTGATTTCATCCAGCCCCGGCGGTTCGAGGATGGAGGGAAAGCGCGTGCAGCAGACAGCGGCCGCGGCGGCAGCGAAGCGGATGGTGGCCTCGGCGGACATCCCCTTGACGATGCCGTAGACGACGCCCGCGCGGAAGGTATCGCCAGCAGCGAGCGTGTCTTGCACGGTCACAGGGTAAGTGGGCAAGGTCGCCGGATGGGGCATGTCGGGCGTTTGATACCACATCTCGTGGCCGCCAAAGGTGAAGATGACCAGTCCCTTGCAGGCGTGATGATACCGTTCTAGCAACTCCGCGTCCTCCAAACCGGGGTATTCGCGATCCAGGAATTCCTGGGAGCACACGATGGCCCTGGCGTTCTGGGCGATGGGGTCGTTCCAATGACAATCAATGGTCACGTAATCGGTTTGATGCTTGATACAGAGTTCCGCCACACGCGCCGATGCGCCACGGAAGAATGGGTCGAGTGCCACACAGCGGGCGGCGGCGATGGAGGTTTCACACGGCTCTGTCCACAGGATACAGTCGCCGAACAGATTTTTGCGGAACCAGCCGAAGACGGTGCGGTACTGCCCATCGCAGAAGACGATATCGCGCCAGCCCTCGAAGCCGGGCAGGATGGGGATCAAGGAGCAATCCACGCCGTAGCGGTCGAAATACGCGCGCAGCGGTGCGGCGGTCGTCTCGCTGAAGAAACAGCCGTCGAGCTGCGTTTTCAGTCCCCAGTAACCCAGAACGATCGCTGCGTTGCCGGCTTCGCCGCCGGGCATCACGTAGGTTTCGGCGATTTCCTGGTAGGTGTCCACCGGCGGGAAGGGACCTTCCAGACGGTGGATGGTCGAAAGGACGGTCATGCCGTAGACGTAGACATCGAGTGTTTTGTTCATGGTTGGCTCCTGTTTTTCTGTCAGCAGATTAAGCGGATTGAGCAGATTCTTGTCCGTCAGCAGTAAAAAAATCTGCTTTATCTGCTCAATCTGCTGACAAAGATAGAAATACAACGCAATACGCTTTGCGCGCCGCCGCTGATGTCGGGGTCGGCGTGCTGCGTAAGCGCTTCCACTGTCGCTTTGATGGCAGCGATTTCCGGCAGCCGGTCGCCGTCGTTGGCGAGTTTGCGCAGGAAGAACAGCGCGGCTTTGACGACTTCCGGGTCGGGATGCGCCAGGACTTCCCCGACGAGCGGCATCTCCTGGCGCTCCAGGTGATGGGCAACCAGGCACCTGGCGGCGTAGCGGCGCGTCAATGGCTGCGCGTCCGTCAGGCCTGCGCGCGCCTGTTGCATCAGCGCCTCGTAGGTGGTTTCGTCCATCAGGTGTCTGGCCTGCGCGGGCGTCAGGCGGGTCAGTTCTTCCTCATCCTCGCTGCCGTTGACGTAATAGTCGCAGGTCAGGCGGTATGCGTAGAAGATGCCGCACACGGGACAGCGTTTGAGGTGATGGCGTTCCGCGTCGTAGGCGTCGAGCGCCGCGAAGAATTCCAGGCGTGCGGCGGCGGGTGGGAGCGGGCGATCCCTATCGTCCCAGCCGTATTTGCTGAAGGACGTTTCCACTTCGTCGAGCGCGCTGCAGATTTCGCAGTCGGCGATGGAGATGTAAGAACAGGTCATTCTGACACTCATTGTCAAGGCGCTTTCTTACTAAAATTCACAAGAATAACCCCTTTTGGGATATTCCAAAACAGGTTTTATAGTGGATAAAAGCCTGTGAATGGGAGAGCGTAAATGACAAAATCTGTATTTACCCAAGAGTATCGCCGACTCTGTGAACTGCTTGTTTTGGCAAGGCAAAAAAGCCAACTGACACAATCCGAATTGGCATTAGCACTCGGAAAACCGCAATCTTTTGTGTCGAAATACGAGCGCGGCGAACGTCGTTTAGATGTCATCGAACTTTTTCAAATCACGAACGTTCTTCAGATTCATCCGGTTGATTTGATGATGCAACTGAAGTTAGAATACTTCCCGGCAGAGAGTCCAGAAAACATTCTTGATCTTTGGAAAATCACTTCACAGGATTTAACGGGATTGTTGAATCAAAGTCCAAGTTTACGCGGGATGCTTTTTGGCTATGCGGCTGAATTCAAGTTGCACGAGTTATGGCTAAAGCATCCCGACATAACGGAAGTCGTCAAAAGCGACGACCATGACCGGAAAAAGAAGGGTGACCGGCGCATAGTTTACAAAGGATATCCCTTCATTCTTGAAGCGAAATCCCTTCAGACTAACTCCATAAAGCAAATCGCCGGGCGTTGGCACGGTAAAACACAAGTGGATGCCAGCGATAGTCGCAAAATCACATTACCGAATGGCGATGAAGTGACGACAACTTTGTTGCAGGTGGGTGAATTCGACGTATTGGCAGTCAATGTGTTCCCTTTTGAAAATGAATGGCGCTTTGTCTTCGCCAAGAACCAGGATTTGCCGCGCAGCACCTGGCAAGGTTACACCGCAGAACAGCAATCTTATCTGTTGGCCTCGCTCGTTTCGGTCACCTGGCCGCCTGAACCTCCTTTCGCGGATAATTTGTATCAAGTGCTAGACGAACTGATCGAAGAACGCGCTAAGGCGATTTCATAGCGCGAACATTTTTTCCTGCAGGGACTTTGATAAAAACCAGAAAATAAGAGTGGTTCTTGCGCGCGTGAACTTGCTTCTTGATGCGACTGACCCCAGGTCTGTTTTGTCTGACCAAAACGAACAGGTCTTTGATATAGAACCCCATTTTTTCGTAAGCCACGATAATATCCACGTGGGTTAAATACTGCCGGTTGGCGCTGACGGCATCCTGGCACTTGACGATTAAAACGCCGTTTTCTTTCAACACGCGATGCGCCTCTTGCCCGGCTTGAATGTAGAAATGCGTCACGGCATCCTGCCATTTGGGGCCTTGCGGTTGTTCATCGCCATTCGAGTAGTAATTCCGAAACGCCGCGTAGCTTCCAGACCCTGCTTTTTGCCCCGTATGGCGGTAAAACCCTTCCATATAGGGCGGATCCAAAACCACACAATCCAGGGATTCCGACCTGTACGGCAGTCTTCTGCAATCTGTCCCGGTGGCAATATCTGAGGGCAAGACACGATAGTCGTCTTTGGGCACGTTGCGCCAGAAGACACCTTTTCCGTAAGTCACATCGGCAACGAGCGCGCCTTTGGGGACGTGCAATTTCAGGATGTCGGGGAACAATCCATCATTAGAACCTACAAAGGCTGAGCCGATCAAATCAGTAGTCGTCTCCCCGCCCTGGATACGACCGGTAGCTTTTTCATTGAAGTCAAATACGGGTAATCTCGGTTGTGTGCTTACCATTGTTCCGAACGTGTTTGTAGCCGGATAGGTGTATTAAATTATCAAGATGGCAAAGCAATATGTTCCGATTTTGCAAAAGGTTGAATAGTCATCAATGTCGAACTTTCAGCTTGTTGCGCGTGATATAAATCCCAACGCAATTGCAGATTCAGCCAGAAACTTGCGGGCATTCCGAAGTATTTTTCGAGCCGCAATGCGGTGCTGGGCGTCATCCCCCGGCGTCCATTGACGATTTCATTGATGCGTTGGTAAGGCACGTGAATCGCGTTCGCCAATTCACGTTGAGTCAGCTTCATAGGCGTCAAAAATTCTTCCAATAGCATTTCACCCGGATGGGTAGGGGCACGGTCGGTCGGTATACGAATCATTATACTTGCTCCTTGCATTGTTCCCCAATAGCACCAACCAAGATTCGGACGCAGGTTTTTGCAGATTCACGCAGATATTTTTCCGATCTGCGAAAATCAGCGTCAATCTGCGTCCTACACCTCGCGCAAGCTAATCTACCAACATATCAATGTAGGGCGAATTGTCAATTCGCCCTACATTCTCTAGCCGGGCAGCGTTGCTTCTACTGCCGTCACGCCGCTCTTTTCCAGGTTGAAGGTTGCCGTGGCCCCGTCGCACGTCACCTCGTACTCCCCCAGGAACCCCGTCACCTGCACTTTGCCCTCGCCGTCGGTCATCATCTTCGTCGGCGCGAGCCACCACTCGCCTTTGATCAGGTCGCGCAGGGCGTGGAAGGCCGGCTTGGGGTAGCCGTCTGCCGTCAGGAAGCCGCCGGGCGCTTTGAGCCAGCCGCCGTCGGTCATCCCCCAGTAAGTGATGCCTTCGACGAGCGGATGCGCCAGCAGCGTCTTGTAGTGGGTGACGATTTCCTCGGCCTGGCGCGCTTCGCCTTCCGGTGTGGAGGGCCATTCGTCCACCTGCCAGTCGTTGAGGTCAACGATGTGCGCCGGCATAATGTCGCCGGAGACGATGGTGGTCTCGGTAAAGTGAATCGGCAGGCCGAAGCGCTCGAAGTTTGCCAGCACCCACTGCGTCTTCTCCACGCCCCAGTAGCCCTGGTGCATGTGCGATTGGATGCCGATCACGTCGATCTTGATGCCGGCTTCCAGGCAGCCTTCTACCAGGATGTCGAAGGCGGAAGAGACGTCGAAGTCGTTGAGCAGCAGGATCGCACCGGGATTGGTCTCGCGCGCCGCGTCGAACATCGTGCGCACCATCTTGATGCGGCCCAGCTCCTTGCAGATGCGCGTGATGCCGTTGTCGTACTTGTCGAACACGGGCATGATGACGACTTCGTTGAGCACATCCCACATATCCACCAGCCCGGCGAAGTCCGCCACATCGCGGTGGATGCGCGCAATCTGCGCTTCCAGGATTTCGGCGTTGCTCAGTTCCAGCAGCCAGGGCGCGGTAGCGGTGTGCCAGCACAGCGGATGGCCCTTGAGGACCAGGCCACGCTCGACCAGCCACTGCGCACCCTTGCGCATAAACGCCGTCCCCGGCTTACCACGCTCCGGCTCGAAGCGCCCCCAGTAGAAGGGCAGCGTGGCGAAGTTGAAGAGCTCGAGGAAGGCGGCGGTGATGCGCTCGGCGCGTTCTTTCGCCGCGCCTTCGAGGACACCGTTCGCCAGGGCGAGACTTTCCCAGGGGGTGTTGCCGAAGAGGAACTTGTGCTTCCGCTGCGCCACCGTCACTTCCTGGTGCGCCAGTGCACTCCCGTCCGGCTTGCGCACGGTCACGGTGGCTTCGGCTATGCGATGTGCCAATGTTTTTTGTGAAGCTGTCATTATAGTGCTCCTTCTTGGAAATAGACCACGAATCTACACTAATCTCCACAAATGAAGAACAAAATTAGTGGAAATTCGTGCAGATTCGTGGTTGAACTTATCATTCACCTCTAATCCCTGATCCCCAATCACCAGTTCCTAGTCACCAATCCGCCACCGGTCGAGCACGTCGCGCACCTTTGCCACCTGCACGGCGACTTCGGTGTACTCGTTTTTGCCGGTGTGATGTTCGACGCCGTAATAGCCGTCGTAGCCCAGGTCGCGCAGGAGCGTCATGCACTCGGTCAGATTGCCCTCGGTGATTTGCCAGGAGAAGTGCGTGTGCATCGCCCACGGGGCCATCGTGACGTTGTCCTCCATCGCGCCCTTGAAGTGCAGGAGCACGCCGAACGCGGGATGGTTCACGGCTTCGCAG
>JAIOAS010000293.1:0-1181 GCA_019873725.1 Chloroflexota bacterium
CCCTTCTGGTACAGCATTTTCCTCACCGACATCGTGCGCCTGGACCTGAAGTTGGTGAGCCTGTTCTGGGTGATCGTGACGCTGTGGGATGCGGTGAACGATCCGCTGTTCGGCTTCCTTTCGGATCGTACGCGCACGCGCTGGGGACGACGACGGCCCTATCTGTTATTTGGCGCAGTCCCTTTCGGCGTGTTCTTCGCGCTGCTGTGGGTCATCCCCTCCACGCAGAACCAGTGGTTGCTCTTTGCGTATTACACCCTCATGTACATTCTCTACGAGGGAGCGGCGACTGCGATTGGCTGTCCCTATAACGCGATCATGCCGGAGCTGTCACTGGATCCCGACGAGCGCACGTCGCTGGTGACGTACCGTATGGCGGTTTCGATTGGCGCGGGATTAGCCGCGCCGCTGCTGATTGGCCTGGTGGTTTTTCCGATGTTTCCCGCGCGTTCTCCCCAAGCGTACCAGACCATCGGCGTGATCAGCGGCCTCTCGTTCATCCCGCCACTGCTGATTACGTTTTTCGGCACCCGCGAGCGCACCGAATTCCAGGCGGAAAAGCCACTTCCGCTGCGCGAGGCGCTCGGCTTTGTGGTGCGCAACCATGTCTTCGGTTATGCGCTTGCCTTGCGCATCCTCAGTTGGATGCCCGTGGTCATCGTGCAGGCCGTGTTCGCCTACTACCTCATCTATTGGACCGGAATGACCGAAGATGAGACCTCTATTTTACAAGGCGTCATCCTGGCCGTGGCGTTGCTCTTTTTGCCCGGGATTGATTGGCTGGCAAAACGTATGGAGAAGAAAAACGCTTATATCGTGACAACGGTGAGCTGGATGCTGGTGATGCTCGCGCTGCTGCCGGTGCCACAAGGTGCGAAAGTCCCCGTCTACATCATCGCGGCGCTGGCGGGGCTGGGCGTCTCAGCGGCGCACGTGCTGCCAAACGCGATCACCCCCGATGTGATGGAGGTAGACGAGTTAATGAGTGGCCGGCGACAGGAAGGCGCGTATACCGGCATCACGGTCTTCATCGACAAACTGGCGCGTATGGTGGTGCTCGCTCTGCTGCCCATTGTGTTGAGCTGGGCGCGGTACGTGCAGCCCACCGACGCCGATCCTTTCCCGGCGCAGCCGACTTCGGCGCTGACGGCGCTGCGCATTTTCGTCTCGGTGGTGCCTGC
>JAIOAS010000293.1:1682-5663 GCA_019873725.1 Chloroflexota bacterium
CTCAAGATCGTGGACATCGTCCAGGGATCGGTCAGCGCCGAGGTGATCAGCACCGATGCGCCGGGCATGATCGAGGAGGCGCGGGAAATCCTCTCCTGGTCGGAGCACGTCTACGTCAAAATCCCCACCATCCCCGAGGGCCTCAAGGCCATGCGCGAAATCTCCCGCTGGCCCAACGGGCGCATCAACGCGACGCTCATCTTCTCCGCCAACCAGGCGTTCCTGGCGGCGAAGGCCGGCGCGAGTTACGCCTCAATCTTCCTGGGGCGGTTGGATGACGCCGGGCTGGACGGCATGGAGGTGGTGCGGCAGACGCGCCAGATTTTCGATAACTATGGCTTCGACTGTCAGGTGCTGGCGGCGAGCATCCGCAACACGGTGCATGTCACACAGGCGTTGCTTGCCGGGGCGGACATCCTCACAATGCCCTTCCCCGTCCTCAAGACGATGATGCACAGTCCCTTCACCGACATCGGTTTGCAGCGCTTCCTGGAAGACTGGGCCAAAATCTCCGCAAAATAAGGCGTCATACGTGATGCGTGACTTCACCTCACGCATCACGTTTCTCACCTCTCATCTCTCATTTCTCATTTCTCATTTCTCGTTTCTCATTCCGTGGTATAATGACCGGAGTCAACTATGACCAGGGTCAACTATGACGGAAAAACCAAACCATACTTCATCCCGTTGGGAACAGCGCAAGGAGCGCACGCATCGCCGTCTGTTGGAAGAAGCCGAGCGCCTCTTCCGCAGCAAAGGCTTCGATGCTGTCACTGTCGAGGAAATTGCGGCGGCGGCGGATGTCGCCAAGGGAACGTTCTTCAATTACTTTGAGAGCAAGGAAAGTCTGCTCGGCGAACTGTTGTATAGCCGTATCCAATCACTGCTCGCCGCCCCACCCGCGCCGGAGGCCCCGGCCGATGAACGCATCCGGATGCTGTTTCAAACGGTCTGGGAGGAGTTAGCGCCTTATCGCCACCTGGCCCGGCGGATGTTTGCCCACGCGATGTCGCACCCCAAGCCTGAATATCTCGCGCCCAATCGGCCCACGGCGGCATTGGCGCTGGCCGGTTTGATCCGCGAAGGCCAGGCGCAGGGCATCTTCCGCCCCGACATCAACGCCGAAATGGCCGGCGCTTTGCTGGTCATGTACTTCTTTCGTCTGTGCGTTTTGGAGATTGTGACTGCCGAAACGGAATCCACGGAATCAACCCTGCCGTGTGGGCGCGGTATGATCGACGAAGGGCTGGATTTGCTGTACAGAGGCATGTTAACATACAGATAGCCTATACTCAAAAATGCTGTATAATTGGAGTATGGGAGGTAGGTATGAACAAGGTCCGAGTACAAGTTGATCTGGATACCAAAGAAGCCACTTTGTTGACGTTGTTAGAACAGCGCCTGGCTGTACGCTCACGGGCGGATTTATTGCAACAAGCCTATGGCACATTTTTGTGGGTGGTGGACGAGATGTTAGCCGGGCGTCACGTCATCAGCGTGGAGAATGAATCTCTCGAAACACTGCCTCGGTTTCGAGAACTGAATATCCCCGCTGTCGCTCCTCTCCGCTTTCAACACTATCGCTATCTCGTAGCGCGCCCAGAAACCGGACGAGATCAGCTTTACCTCAAAGGCCGTACCATGACCGTAGGGCAACTGGTCTATAAGATGCGCGCCAACGGTCTGGATGCAAAAACTGCCGCGGAAGATATGGCCTTGCCACTAGAGCAAGTGCACGAGGCTCTGGCCTACTACGAAACGCATCGTGAACTGATTGAAAGCGAGTTAGAAGAAGAAAAACGCCATCTGCAGGAACAAGGAGTTCCCCTTGAGCCTGAAGTTGTACCTTGACGACTGCGCGTTTTCCTATCGGCTGCGCAGCTTACTGATCGAGGCCGGACATGATGTCGAGATACCGGCTGATACCATACCGCCGCTTACCGGCGCAGACGATGTAGAACACCTTGCCCATGCCATAGCAGCAGAACGTGTACTGCTAACGTTCAATCCCCGCGATTTCAAGAGGCTACACGACCAGAACAAGCGGCATCCTGGCATCTTGGCGGTCTATCAAGACAATAACCCGGCAAAGGATATGAACTACCGTGATATTGTTCGGGCTATCGCCAACCTGGAATGTGGCGTAGACAAGATTTCAGAAAGCTTTTGGATACTCAATGCCTACAAATGGTAAACAAAGACGGGATCTCCTCTATGAGACTCAGCCTATCGTCTACCTTAATACCTCCGCAGCACCACCGGCATATACACGTTATACAGCCGCTCCACCACGCGGACACTCACCGGCAGCACGAACGGACTCTGCGGGACTTGCGTCGTCGATGCCGTCACAGTTAGCGTGCCGGTATACAATCCCACCGGTAATCCGCGCGGATCGACGAAGACCTGGAACGCGCCGGGGATGAAGGTCGTGCCTGTCTGCGAGGAGCCGGTGGGAATGACGGTCATCGTCAAGGTTTTGCTTGCATGCGTCACCGTCCAATCGAACTCGAAATCGCCGGTGTTTTCCACCACCACGGTCGCCGAGACCGGGCGTGTCTCCGAAACCGCCATCATCCAGCTCAGGCTGGCGGGACGGACGTCCATCCCCCAGGCGCTCCAGATCTCCAGCGTTAGCGGCACTGCGATCACCGGCGGCGTGACCAGCGCATCCGCCGCGGTGACGGTGAGGACACCGGTGTACGTCCCGGTCAGCAGGTCGCGCGCGTCCACAACGACCTGGAACGGCTCGCCCGTGAAGCCGGTGGTGGGCGTGATTGTGAACGGCAATCCTAGCGTCGTGGTGACAGCGTTCCAGGCGAAAGGCACATCCGTGCTCGACACCGTGACCGTCTCGGTGAAGAGCGCCCACTCGCGCAGGCGCACCGACCAGTCGAACGCCGCCGGCTCGACAACCATCCGCGACGCGACCCAGGAGCGCGGGCGCTTGTCCATCGTCTGTAAAGCGGTGTACGACAGGCGGGGCGAATTATCCGGTCGCAGGACGGAGAACCAGTTCAGCGGGTCGCATGTGGGATACCATTTCGTCACACTGAAATCCAGGTTGGACACAAACATCACCCCCATCCACGGCCAGTTGGCGTCGGCGTAGGCGAATGCGCGTTGCAAGTAGTCGGCCTGCTGTTCAGCCGTGACCTTCTGCCAGTCAAAGCCGATGCTCTGCCAATAGCTTGCGCAATCCTGGCCCTCCTCGGCCGCATCCAACAACCAGCCGAACTCCGTGCTCCACACGGGCTTGTCGCCGTCGCCATGCGTGACCATCACGGCGTGGATGTCCTCCGCGCGGCGGAAGTTGGTGATAGAAAATCCCCAATCTTCGTCCTCCGGTTCGCCGCCGAAGCCGTAGTTGTGGATGCTGATCACGTCGAAGTGACCGGACACTCCATTGTCGTACATCGCCTCGAGAAACTCCACATCGTTCATCGCCTGGCCGTCGGGCCAGCCGCCTGTAGGCGCAAGGCTCCCGGCGACGATAGGAAGCGTGGGGTCGCCGGCCTTTGCGCCGCGGTAGGCGCGCTTGACCATCTCAGTATAGCGCACCGGATCGACATCCTCGTAATTCCATTGAAAATCGAGATTCGGCTCGTTCCAGATTTCCAGCGCCACACGGTAGGGCGCGGGACAGGCGGCGCGTTTCTGGGCGATGTGCGCCGCAAGCGCCTGGAAGAACGCCTGCCAGGCGGCCATCTCGTGATCCCGGATTGGCGTCCAGTCGCCGGCATCACGTTCGACGCGCAACAGCAGGTTCAGCCCATTGGCGCAGGCTTCATCCAACCGCCAATCGACAGTGACCCAGTTATAGTTCCCCGTATAGTTAGGATCGATGCTTTTCCAATAGATGAAGTACTTGTACCAATCGAAGCCCGCCGCTTTCACCTTTGGTACAGCGGTCGGCGGAAAGGCCACCATCATCCCGTAACCGATGTGCGGCGGAGGCAACGCCTCGCCAGCCCCGGCAGG
>JAIOAS010000294.1 GCA_019873725.1 Chloroflexota bacterium
GTATTTGCCATTGTTCAGGCGAAGCTGCGCCTTTTTGCCGGTTTCCATGCGCTTGGCCAGAGAGACTTCTTCCTCAGCCGTGAGCAGGGCGACCTTCCCGATCTCTTTCAGGTACAGACCGATCGTGTCATCGACTTCGATGGCACGGTAAATATCCTCCTCTGCTTTTTCTTCGTCCTCTTCCTCTTCCTCGATCTCGATGTAGCGGTCGGAGGATTTCCCATCGATGCCGCCCACGCTGATGCCGGATTCCATCAGCGCGCCGATGATCTCATCCAGACGGTCGACATCTTCTTCAGCCTCAGGAAAAACCCGTAAGATATCCTCATAGGTAATATGGCCGCGCTCGTAGCCCAGAGCCAGCAGGTATTCTTCGCCGGAGGGTTCTTCGGGCAAGGCGCCGATTTCCTCTACCTCTGCTTCCTCTTCCTCATCATCTTCTTCTTCCGCTAACTCTTCTTCCAAGAGTGCGTCGTCTAGCTCATCATCGATATCCAATCTTGTAATTCCTCACCAGTTGTTTGATTGTGATAATTGAATCTCAGTAGATCCAATTTTGCTTGGTCTGGATCGCCAGATCCAGACCAGAACGGGGATCTGACGATCCCCTTGGAGCATTTTTGGATCTACTGAATCTCTGAAAAGCGCACCCCAGATCGCTCAGCTCCGGGCAAAAGGCAATATGCTTAGTTATCAGCATATTCCAATCCTTTAGCTTGTCAACTCTCTGTATGGCAAAAGGCCCTTCGCTTTGCCTGAGCGCCATCCGGTCGGTTGAAAATTGCTTAAAAAAGAGCACCGGTAGCAAGGCCACCGTGTGCTCTTCGCACCCTACTATAACACAACTAACCGGTATTTGTCAAGTGGGAAAAAAAGAACGAATTGCTGTTTGACTACTCGATGGGTTCAGCCGGTAATGAAAAATTCACGCGTAAGCCTTGTCCGGGCGTGCTGTTGAAGTAAATTTTCCCACCGAGCATTTCGATGCGCTCACGGAGGGTCGGCAGGTTGAGCCGCACAGCATCCGGGGTGGTCAGATTTTCGTCAAGCTCGAAGCCGCTGCCGTTGTCCTCGATAGTCACCGTCACTTGATTGTCGCCAATGTCCATGACGATGTTGATGCTGCTCGCTCGACTCTGCTCGCGTCCCAGGTGGATCAACGCCTGAACCACGCGGAAAATGGTAACTTCCTTGTGCGGGGCCAGACGCCGGTCTTTGCCGGTGATATGCAAACTCAGCCCGGTATACCCACTCTCTTTGGTCCCTTCGACGTAGCGCCGCATGGTGGGGGCCAGTCCCAGGTCATCCAGCATCATCGGTCGCAAGTCGAAGATGAAGCCCTTCACGGATTTGAAGGTGTTGACCACGTTCTTCTTCAGCTCGGACAACTCATCCTTCGCCCGTGCCGGGTCCCGGTCGAAGAGCCGTTCGCAAATTTCGGCCTGGAGGACGAGGTTGGTGAGCGCCTGGGCCGGACCATCATGCATCTGGCGGGAGAGGCGCAGGCGTTCTTGTTCCTGGGCCTCGATGATGCTGACGACCATGGCCTGCGGCGTAGTGGATTTATTCAGGCCGATGGCTTCGGTGACGTCGAGCTCTTCGGGGACGGCGTGTTCCAGGATGGCCTGGTAGAGTTCTGCCAGGCGGGTGAGGTTCTTTTGATCGCTTTGCAGTTTCTCCAATTGTCCGCGCATGGTGAAGAGCCGCCGCTGGTTCTCAATCAGTGAATCGTAGGCTGCCTTGATATCCTCTCTGGGCATGGTGTCGAACGAGGATTCGATCTGCCGCGCGCGGGCAACCGCACGGGAGTTCGCCTGCATAATGCGATCCACCTCGACAGACGTCTGCTGGATGAGCATGTCCACTTCTTTCAGCTCTTTTTTGACTTGTTCGCTGCCGCGATGGCACACTTCGATAAATTGGTCCCAAGCATTTTCGGTCATGTTTTCTCTCCGTGGCTATTCAATAGGTGATGTTGGCATATCTTCTTCGCGCGGCAAACGCACCCAGCCGTGACGCAGGGCGTAGATGGCGGCCTGGGTGCGGTCGGCGAGGTTAAGTTTGGCAAGGATGGAGGTGATGTGATTTTTGACGGTCTGTTGGCTGATGTTCAACCGGAGTGCGATTTCTTTATTGCTCAGCCCTTCGATGATGAGTTCCAGGATCTCCATCTCACGGTCGGTGAGCGGCGAAAAGGTGGTGTCCTCGGGCTTGAGTCCATAACGCCGGTACCGTTCCAGCAGCCATTGCTCGGCCTGACCTGGCGTCATCCGTTTCGAAGCGATGACGTAGTAACCTTCGGCAACTGTGCGCACCGTGTCCAACAAATGGCTGGGTTCCACGTCTTTGGCGAAGTAGGCCGAGGCCCCGATGCGGATCGCGTGGTAGACTTGCTCCTCGTCATCGTAAGCCGTGAGGATGATGACGTTGACTTCAGGGCATTGGGTCTTGAGCTTCTGGGTGACCTGCAAGCCATTCATCGTGGGCAGGTTCACGTCCATCAACACGACATCCGGCCGCAAAGTGCGCAGCAAATCGAGGGCCTCTTGCCCATCGCCACTTTCGGCAATCACGTCGATATCGGCCTCTTTGTCCAAAACATCGCGCACGCCCTGGCGAAAGAAAGGGTGATCGTCGACCACGACGACCCTTAACGGAGTAGCTTGGCCCGCCGGTTTCTTTGACATTAGCGTATCCCTTTCCTACCTTTCAGTAATACTATTGTACAGTGGTTGGTCTGACATGGCTAGTCCTTTGTGAACCGATCCAGCGCCAGCCGCCCGATCTTTTCGTTGTGCAGGAGCGCGCCGATCAGCCGGTCTACGGCAATGCAGACCCAGCTCCAACCATACGTCCCCAGCCCGTTGACGATGTACATGTTCGGCATGTCCGGCGCTTCTCCTACCACCGGCAGCCCATCGAGACTTTGCGCCGTCCACCAGGAATGGCGGGCCGCGACGGGCGCATCTGGACAAAGCTGCTGCGCGACCGCAGCCATTACGGGTAAGATGTCTTCCCCGGTACCGCTCCAGCCGACCATCCGCCAGTTTGCCCCGTGTGCCTGGACGACGATATGGCCTTGATTCAGGATCAGTGGGGTGGGCAATGCCGCCGCATTGCGCAGGTCAATGGCGTGCATAGTCAGCGGCTTGACGATGCCGGCCAGGCTCGGACACAGGCGGGCGGCGTATGCACCGCCGGCAAGGATAACGTTTGTCGCATGGAGATAGTGTTTGCGCGCCCAGATGCTGAGCGGCGCCGACTCTGCCGGACGTTGCGCCGGCCGAATCGCCTGCACTTCCGTTTCGTACTCGACGGTGATGTTGGGATGGTCGAGCAGCGCCGCCGTGAGCGCCTCCGGGTCGAAGGCCAGGTCCTCGGCGGTGCGCAGGCCGACCTGATAGCCGAAGTCTGTAGCGTCGTCTATCTCGGCGGCATACAGGTCTTGCCGTAGCAAGATCGCGGATTCTTGCAGCAGGGTGGCTTCGGAGGTGTCAGCGGCGATGCGCAGGCTTCCGACCGGCGTGGCCTGCTGGTGGACGCTCTGCAAAGTCGTCTTCAACATGTCGAGATTCCGCCGGGTCAACTTCCAGATCTGCCGCCCTTCATCGGCCCCCAGGCGGGCTTGCAGGGCGGCGTAAGGTTCCGGCGTGCCGAGGAACGCTATGCCCGCGCCTTTGGCTGCGGTGCTGCCGGGCGCACACCTGGCTTCCAGGACGGCGACGCTCTGAGAAGCTGCGGCGAGATGGTGGGCAACGAGGGCGCCGGTAAGGCCCGCACCGACGACGACCGAATCGTAGGTATCTGATAACGTTGACATGTTTCTCCTTTATTCCCTTAAGTATGCTGACTAGCGCGGCGGCGTGGCAAACAAGACGGCCTGATCGAAAAAGGCGGCGTTGTTGACGTCGGGGAAGGCAGATTCGGCGTAAAAGCAAAGGGTCACCTGCCCCAGAATTTCTGTCTCCTCTGTCGGTGCTGCCGGCGCGGGCGTTTCCCGTTCCAATGGATCCGGGGTGGCGGTGGGCGTCGGGGTGCGCTTGTCCACCATCGGCGCGACGACGACTCTGGGCGATGTCAGCGTGACAATGCCGTCATCCTGGTTAATGCGCCACGTCTCACCCCAACGCACATTGTCACAGTGCGGTTGTCCGGTAGGATCGACCCCGGCTTTGACGATCAACCGGTCTATCGAGGAGAAAGCATTGACCTTGATACTGAACTGCACGCTGCTCCCGGCGGTCACGGTGACGGTCTGGTAGACCCAGGTACGAAACTTGAGCCAACGCATGGTTTCCACCTTGAGCGTTGACCCGTTGATCCACCGCGCCGGATCGTCGGCGAGAGTAAAGACAGGTTCGGCGAAAGAGTTTTGTGGATCGCTCGGCCCGCTTTTGTAGTTGACGTAAGCATACCACTTCCATCCGGGGATGCGGTTGGGCATGATGTTGTCGAAGTCCGCGTTTTCGAGCGGCACCGGTCCCGCCGTGGGGAGCGGCCTGGGGGTGGCGGTGGGCGTAGGGGTGTGCGTGGGGAAGGGGGTGGCGGTAGGCGTGGCAGTGTTGGTGGCGCGGGGAGGCAGCGTCGGGCGCGCGGTTGGCTCCGGAGTGAGCGTCCATGTGGCCACCCCGAGCGGCCTGTCGAGCGCGGTGGGCGTGAGCGTCGGCTGAGCGACGGGGGCAGGCAGCGGCGCGCGCAGCGAACGAACGACGATGCTACCCAGGCCCGCGATCACACTTATATCCAAAACGGCCAAGACGAGCAAAACGATTTTCTGTCTCCGGCTTAATGCTTTCATAGGATCCTTTTACCGTCCCCGGTAGCCTGCCCTGCGTGATTTTCTTATAGTATAGCCCCGTATTTGTACGATGCTACTTCTAATGATACTCCAACGTCAGGTTCGTGACAAGCACACGCTCAAAATAGCCAATCACGTCACCCCAATGCCGGGGAGGTTGGGCAGGCATAGCCGCGCACCGTCGTAGGTAACACCTGTGAAGGGGTCGTTGCGCACCAACAGCGGCCCGTCGAGATCGGCCAGCTCGCAGAGGGGCGCCAGGTGCGCCGCTGCCGTCACGCCGACGGAGCTTTCGACCATGCAACTCAGCATCACCTGCATCCCCAGCGCGTGCGCTGTGTGAATCGCGCGCAGTGCCTCGCGGATGCCGCCGGTCTTCATCAGCTTGACGACGACGCCATCGACCGCTCCCGCGTGCGCTGCTACATCCCGCGCCGTCTTGATGCTCTCGTCGGCGAAGATCGGCAGGCCGAGGTTCTGGGCCTTCAACCAGCGCAGCCCTTCAATGTCGCCCACCGGCAACGGCTGTTCCACCAGTTCCAGGTCGTAGTCGGCCAGTTGGGGGATAAGGGTTGCGGCCTGTTCCCGGCTCCACCCGGCGTTCGCGTCCACCCGCAGCCGCGCGGAACTGACAGCGCGGATGGCAGCCACCGCTGCTACATCCTGCGGGCCGCCCACCTTGATTTTGTAGATCGGCAGCCCGGCCTCCCGTGCCTGTTCCGCCATCGCCTCCGGCGCGGCCATAGCAATGGTGAACGAGGTGAGCGGCGCGCGGGCCGGGTTCAGGCCGAACAGCCGGTAGAGCGGCTGGCCCAGGCGTTTG
>JAIOAS010000295.1 GCA_019873725.1 Chloroflexota bacterium
GTAATTTTGCTTCTAAAAGGGAGAAACACGACGACACGGGCGTACATCGCTCGAACGATCAAGCCATCTGGCTGGCCGCATTGTTGCCAGGTTCAGCCACTGGTGATGCTGACGTCGGCGCGGCAGGCAGTGTGAAGAAAAAGGTACTGCCTTGCCCAACCGTACTTTCGACGCCCACTTCGCCGTCAAGCCGCTCCGCGATCCGCCGCACGATGGACAATCCCAGGCCATGACCTTTGGCCCGCGCCTGCTCAAGCCGGGTAAAGGGGGTGAACAGACGGCTCTGCTCTTCGGGGGTAAGACCAGGTCCATTATCACGCAGCCAGAAGACGATTTTGGAGTTTGGATTTTGGATTTTCGAGACAAAGGCTTGCATTTGCGAATCCAAAATCGGCGATCCGGAATCCAAAATTGTGTAGCCGAGTTCGATGCGGGGCGGAACGCCCCCATATTTGATCGCGTTGCTGATGTAGTTCATCCAGATTTCTTCGACCCAGGGTGCATAGCCTACGGCAACCGGCCAGGCTTCAGGAAGGATAATTTCGGGCTTTTTCTCGGCAATGTCATGGATGAGACGATGCTGCGCTTCGTCAACAATCGCAGCCATATCGAGCGGCCCGATTTCGACACCTTTGGCCTCGCGCACGCTGGATAGCAACAACAATTCATCGACGATGTTGGTGATCTTCCGCCCGTTGCGCGCAATAATGCCAAAATAGTAAATCAATTGATCGTTTGTAAACTGCGTGTAGTGCTTTTCCAGCAGCTCACCAAATCCAATGATCGCTGCCAGCGGTGATTTGATGTCATGGGCAACAGTATGCGCATAGGCATTCAACTCTTCGTTACGACTTTCCAGTTCAACGGTATACTGGCGCAAAACTTCTTCCACATGCGCTCGGTCGCGCACATCCACCCGGAGGCGACGGTTGCTTTCGGCCCATTCAGCAGTCCGCTCTGCCACCTGAGCTTCCAACCGGCGGTTGACCTGCGCAAGATCACGCCTGCTCTGATCGATCAGCCGCTCGACGACCTTAGCCGGAATCGTAAAACCATACGCCAGAACGACCGGCACGATCATGCGCCAAACATTCAGGTAGAGTGCACCAAGTGTAAAAAAGACAATTCCGGTCGCAATCATATAGTACAGCGCAGCTCTGTAACCCAAAATAATGCCGAGTGTAAAAATGCCCACATAAAACATGGTGAATAAGTAGGCATAATTCTGGCCGGTGACAATATCATGCGTCAGGATCACGACGAGACACACAAAAGTGATCCACGAGAAAATGAGCATACCGCGAGACAAAGAGCGTTTGAGTTGCGCGAGCGAAAAAATGGCAGTCACCAAAATACAGGCGTTGACGGTCAAATAAACCCAATTCAAACTTCGCTGCGTGGTTGCATGGCGTATGATGTGCAACACGCTGGACAACACGGCAAGCCCCAGATAGCTCCCTATGACCCAGCGCGCCGTATCACGCCGGGCTTGTTCTCCGGGTATTCCGTCCATGACCTTGCTTCAGCCTCCCATTCTATACGATCATAACCGCCGGTCATGCTTTTCAAGAACAAATCAAGCAGAACTTGCTTACAATATTAGTCTACTCCAGTGTATCACTGTTTTCACAAATTGGCTATCCGCCAACAATTCACTCCTCACGAACGTCAATCGTCACACCGTCGCTAACAATTTCCAAACCCTCAAGCGTGCGCCCTACAGCAGAGAATGTGTGACTGCCCGGTTCCAGCCGCCAGAGATAGGTGTAGGGTGGGGCGACCAGTATCGCCAACGGCAAACCATCGACAAACAATTCAATTTGCTTATAGCGGCTATCTGAAGCAATTTTAATATCAATTCTTTGCATCTCGCGGGGCTGCGTCGGATCAATGCGGTAGACCGCGCCGGCGTCCGGACTGGTGATGCGCAGATAGGCGGTGGACTGCGGGTTATAGGTTGTGGGTTGCGGCAGATTGCGTTCGCGTGCCCACGCCTGCGCTTCAGGGGGAAGGATGGTGTAGACGACGCCGTCGATGCGTTGGTGCATCTGGCAGACCGTATCCGGTTCGGTTCCGGCGATGAACGTCTCAACAATCCGATGGGGGCAATCCGGTCCCGGCAATTCCCCGGACAAGGCGCACACCTCCACATCAACCAGCCCGGCGGGCCGCGCGAACGTCTGGACCGGCTGTCCTTTGAGCGCCGCCTCCATCACATCGTGCCAGATCGGCGCCGCGCCGGTAATACCGCTGACTTCCTTCATCGTTTCGTTGTCCGCGTTGCCCACCCAGACGCCCACCACCAACTGCGGCGTATAGCCCACAGTCCAGTTATCGCGGAAGTCGGTGGTGGTGCCGGTTTTGACAGCCGCCGGACGGCTCAGGTTGAGCACGCTGCCCTCGCCGAAAGTAGGGACGCGCGCCAGGTCATCGCTCAGAATATCGGTGATGAGATAAGCCACCCGAGCATCCAGTACGCGATCGCCCCTCCCGCCGGGTGGCTCCCAGAGCACGGTGCCGTCTGTATCCTCCACACGCCGGATCACGCGCGGCTGCACGGCATATCCGCCATTGGCAAACGCGGCATACGCGGCGGTCAATTCCAGCAGGCGCACTTCACCACCGCCCAGACCTATAGCCAGGCCGATCCGGTCGGGATTGTCGAAGGTGGTAATCCCCAGACGGCGCGCCATATCCGTCAACGCTTCAATGCCGATGGTATCCAGTACTTTAACGGCGACCAGATTGTACGACGAGGCCAGCGCCTCGCGCACGCGCACCGGCCCGCGGAAAACCAGGTCGTAATTCAGGGGCACATAGGGCGTGCCCTCGCGCGTCACAAAGGCGGTACGCACGTCCAACAGCATCGTCGCGGGTGTGAAGTCGGCCTGACCGAGGGCTGTACGCTCGAAGGCCGCGGCATACGTGAGCGGCTTGATGGACGATCCGGGCTGGCGCAGCGCCGTCGCGCCGTTCACCGCCCCGGCAATGCGCGCCGAAAAGTAATCCGGGCTACCCACCAGCGCCAGAACCTCGCCGGTCTGCGGATCGAGGGCCACCAGCGCAGCATTGCGCACATTGCGTCCACCGGGCGGGCAAACCGGGTCGTAGTGGCACACCGCCAGCAATCCCAGGTGATGGCGGATGGCGTCGCGGGCAGTGTCGGTCAGGTCCAGGTCGAGGGTGGTGTAGACATTCAACCCACCGGCCTGCAGGCGCGCCAATCCTAGTTCACGTTCCAACTGGCTGCGCACAAACATCACAAAATGCGGTGCGCGGATAGAAAACGGGGCGGCGGCAAAATCGAGCGGCTCGGCCTGGGCCAATTCCGCGTCTCGCGTCGAAATATAGCCCTGCTTCACCATCAAATCCAGCACCACAGCCTGGCGCGCTTTGGCCGCGTCCAGGGCTTCGAGTGGATTGTAGCGTGCCGGGGACTGCGGCAACCCGGCGAGGAGCGCACACTCAGCCAGATCGAGATCGCGCACGGATTTGCCAAAATAGGCTTGGGCCGCCGCCTCGACGCCATAGGCCATGTTGCCGTAGTACGTCTCGTTGAGGTAAAGGGTGAGAATTTCGTCCTTGCTGTAGCGCCGCGTGATGCGAAAGGCGAGGATCAGCTCGCGCAGCTTGCGGTACAACGTGCGCTCAACGCGCTCGTCGGCGCTGAACATCACCGTGCGCACCAACTGCTGCGTGATCGTACTGCCGCCCGCCTCCCCGCCCTGCAAGTTGATCCATACCGCGCGCAGGATACCCCGCAAGTCTATACCCGGATTGCGGTAGAAGGTGGCATCTTCTGTGGCAATGGTGGCCTGGATGAGATACGGCGGGATGGCGTCGAAAGTTACAGGGGTATGGCTGCCGGTGTAGGGCGGCGGCATTTCGAAGAGCAACTGGCCGTACCGGTCGTAAATTTTGCTGCTTGGCGCGCTGGTGTAGGCGCTCAGATCGTCCGGCGCGGGAAGTCCGGCACAGAGCCACGCGTACAGCCCTGCGCCTCCCAAAAGGAGCAACGCGCCAAAAATCGCTGCCACGCGCACCGCGCGGACTTTGAGCAAGCGGTTTGCTTTCATAACGCTTCAAAGAAGTTTTCGTGCTTGAAAAGATCGGCAGGCCCCCGGTTTGAACCGAAATCGGGGAGCGGATGATTCCCGCCAGGCCAAGTTAGACCGGCCTCGGCTTTATCAGCGAACCTCTGCGCACGCCGGTCTCCGACCGCGCCCACGTGAATCAGGCGATGACCTGATCGACGATGGTTGCCCCGTCGGGGACAGTCGCGCCGCGCAGCACCACCGCGTCGCGCAAGGTTACGCGATCGCCGATGTGACAGTCCCGTTCAATGTAGACATTCGGGCCAATGACGCAGCCCCTCCCGATGACGGTGTCCTGTTCAATGTACAGCGGCGTGATCAACTGTGTAGCCGGCCCAACCGTGTGCGGCTCCAATTGCGGGCGTCCATCGCCGTGCATCAGATATTCGCGGTTGAGCGCGAGCAAGTCGGCGGCATTGGTCAGCGTCAGCCGGCGTTCGACCATCACACCTCCCACACGACCATCCCGGCGGATAAGCATCTGGATGGCATCCTGCAACTCGTATTCGCCGCGCGGGGAAGGGGCAACTTCAGGCAAATAAGCCAGGAGACGGGGGGAAAAGACATACAACGGCAGGCTGGAAATGTTCGAGGGCGCTTCTTCCGGCGTAGGCTTCTCGACGATGCGTGTGATCCAGGGACCATCCATCGCCACAATGCCCGTGGTGCTGATGCGCTCGCGCGTCACCGGCATCAGCGTCAGCAGGGCATTGGGCTGCGGCTCCGTCTGCCAGGAGGCCATCAAGCGGCCCACATCGGCAGTCGTCACCAGGTTGTCGCAGGCGGAGAGGACAAAGTCCTCGGTGATGAGCGGCGCAGCGCATTGCAGCGCCTTCGCCATACCCAGGCGCTCCGTTTGATATACAAAGCGCACCTCGGCCTCCAGCGTCGACTCGCGCCGGAAATAATGGGTAATGTCGCGGTCCTCAGGGCTGACGACGAGGATAAAATCGTTTACCCCGTTGGCAAGCAACACCTCCATGACCCGCTCGACGATGGGCTTTCCCAGAATGGGAAGCATCGCTTTGGAACGGCTCAACGTGATCGGATGGAGGCGAGAACCTTTACCGGCCGCCAGAATGACGCCTTGCATACACACCTTTCCTTGCGGAGGAAAAACCCTAGCTGCTTGCGCGGTGAATGTAGATGATGTTCCCTTTAGGGATCAACAACTCCAAACCGGTCTCCTGGCGGATGAGGATATCGTACACGTCCACGCCGATGAGAATGCCCTTGAAACTTTTGCCGTTACTCACCGCCACCTGAACGGGTTGGTTCTCCAATTCAGTATAGAACTCAGCCGAACGTTTTCCCCACACCTGCGAAACCTTTGCTTTTTCGTCCATCGCCTTTCCCTCCCCCTACAGTGAACGGATTTAACAGATAAAACGGATTAAAAACATTGTGGTAGCTCTCCACTTAAGCGTGGTTGGCGGCCACAGATTGACAAATCGGTGTTTTTGGGCACACTAACCCCACTTTTGCGTGGAGGGTTACCCTATGGATACTGAAAAAAT
>JAIOAS010000296.1 GCA_019873725.1 Chloroflexota bacterium
GCTATTCGTTATGACCATTCGTGACTTACTCCGTCTCGTCTTGAGCAACCTCAAGCGCATGAAGGCGCGTGTGGCGATGACCGCTATTGGCGTGATCATCGGCACGGCGGCCGTTGTGGTGCTGGTGTCGTTGGGCGCCGGCCTGCAAAAGTTGGCGACCGAAAGCCTTTACGGCATGGGCGGCCTCGACGAGTTGATGGTGCGCAATGACAGTTATTGGGGGATGGCGGAGGTAAAGCCAGGCGGCGGGACCCAACAGCAACAACAGACCCTGGTGCTGGATGATGATGCGCTGGAACAAATCCGCCAGATGGAGGGCGTCATTGCGGTGACGCCGTTTCTGGATGTGATGATGATGGGGCCGCTCAAACTGGATCGCCAGGAAGGGTGGGGGCAAATGTACGGTGTTGACATGGACGAGTTTGCCAAACTCGCCAAGATCAAACGGGGAACGCTGGAGCTTTACCGCGGGCAGATTGTGATCGGGAGTATGGTGCCTGAGAACTTCGTCCCCTGGGAAGAGCGAATGAACAGTGAAACGCCGCCCCCGACCCCCGAATTGATGGGCAAGATGTTGCAAATGATGCAGTACACCTACAACGAGGGTGACATGTACCCGACCGAAAGCATCGTCGCGCGTTTGGAAGTTGTCGGTGAGTTGCAGCGGCAGGGTTACATGTACGACTATAGCATCTTTATGCCGCTCAAAGAGGCCCAGCGGCTCAATCAACGGATGAATTCCGGGCTTCCGCCAGAGGCCCAATCCCCCGCACGTAAGGGGTATTCTCAAGCCCTGGTCAAGGTACAAAATCCCAATCAGGCGCCCGTCATCGAACAACAGATCAAAGATATGGGCTTTACCGTGCAGTCCGACCGCCAGCAGTTGGAGAGCATCAACCGGTTCTTCCTGATCGTGCAGGCCATCCTCGGCGGGATTGGCGCTGTAGCCCTGTTGGTAGCGGCGTTTGGCATCGCCAATACGATGGTGATGGCGATTTACGAGCGCACGCGGGAGATCGGCTTGATGAAAGCTATCGGCGCCACCAACCAGGACGTGATGTCGGTCTTTTTGGCCGAGGCGGGCAGTATCGGGTTTCTGGGCGGCGTCGGTGGGGTGCTGTTGGCGATGGGGGTCAATGCGGTGATCAACGTGGTGGGGCAGCCACTGATTTCACAGGGCGGCGGCGGTATCATAGGGCCTGGTATGCCGGGGCAAGAAGTCGCGCAGACATTGACGGCGACGCCGTTATGGCTGCCGATCTTCGCCATCCTCTTTGCTGCCTTGATCGGGGTAATATCCGGTATCTACCCTGCCATCCGCGCCGCTGCGCTCAGTCCAATTCACGCGCTAAAATATGAGTAACAATCGAATGTCAACTTTCTCCCCGCGCCGCTGCTTCCCCGTCTTGCAATCGCAAGGTCAGTGCCAACCCCGGTGTGATGGCCTGTGCCGATGTGATGATATGTCCTGTCTCACGTTCCTGCACAATGGCGTACCCACGCCCCAGCACCGCATCGGGATTGAGCGCCGACAGGCGTGCGGCGAATCCCTGAACTCGTTGGCGCTGCACGACCAATCGATGTGCCACTGCCGCGTCGGCGCGCGCCAGCATGTCATCCACACGCTGGCGGGCGTTGGCAAGCCGTGCGGCTGGGGAAAGGTATTGCAGAGCGCGGTCGAGTCGGGCGACACGTTCGCGGAAAACGCGCAGACGAGTCTCGAACGTGCGCAGGAGGCGCGCCTGCCGCTGTTGGAGCAATGCTTGCAGCTCGGCGCGGTCGGGCGTTGCCATCTCCGCGGCTGCCGATGGGGTAGGGGCGCGGCGATCGGCGGCGAAATCGGTCAGCGTGAAGTCTATCTCGTGCCCCACGCCCGAAATCACCGGGATGCGCGAAGCTGCTACAGCCCGCGCCACCCGTTCGTCGTTGAACGCCCACAAATCCTCCAGCGATCCGCCGCCGCGCACGATGAGGATCACATCGACATCGTTGCGGGCGTTCAGCGCCGCTAGCGCCGCGACGATCTGGGGTGGGGCGGTCTCGCCCTGCACCAGCGTTGGCGCGAGCAGCACCTCCGCCAGTGGATAGCGCCGCGTGAGTACGTTGCGCACGTCCTGGAAAGCGGCTGCCGTCGGTGACGTGACCACACCGATGCGGCGCGGATAGGCGGGAAGGGGCCGCTTGCGCTCTGGCGCGAACAGCCCTTCGGCTTCCAATTTGGCCTTGAGGCGCTCGAATTCCTGGAACAGCGAACCGCGTCCCGCCGGGCGGATCGCGTCCACGTAAATCTGGTAACGCCCGCCTTGCTCGTACAGGCCGATGCGTCCGTGGATGACGACTTGATCGCCAGAACGGGGTGTGTACGCCAGCGCCTGCGCCTGAGCGCGCCAGATCACGGCATTTATCTGCGCCCCCGCGTCCTTCAGCGTGAAGTAGATGTGACCTGACGACGCCCGCGAGAAGTTGGAGACCTCGCCTTCGATCCACACATCCTGTAGTAGCGGCTCCTGCTCCAACAGTGTGCGAATCCGCGCTGTGATTTCACTGACACTGTAGGGGCGCTCAGGCTGCGAGAAAAGTCCGATCTGGTTCCACATCATTCTGCCTCAGAAGATGAGCGTCAAGGTGATGATCAAGAGCAACCCGCCCCCGATGCCCAGCAGCAGAATGGCTGTCGTCGGCGCCATGGCTAACAGGTTGATGCCGCCGAAAACACCGATGAGGTAGAGGAGTGCGCCGAGAATGAACAAACCCCGTTCCACCCCACGTATCCGCAGTCTACCACCGCTTGAAGACGTATAGCGTGGTCGTCTGTAATATGAGGTGCGGCGTCTACGTGTCATATTAACCTCCATGCGAATGGCGAATGGCAAATGGCGAATAGCAAATGGCGAATGGCAAATGGCGAATGGCGAATATTGGGTCACGGCGCACAAATCTCCGGCAAGGGGCCGGTGTGATGCGGGTCGAACCACTTGAGCAGCGGCTCTTCCACTGCCCAGAGTTCGTCGAACAGGGCGCGGATTTTGTGCAGTGGCAGGACTGCCGCGGTCAGCGGATCGAGTGCGCAGGCGTGGAAGGCGGCTTCACGATCGCGGTTGAGGACGGCATGCACGGCCAATTCCTGCACGGCGATGTTGGAACGATTGAGCGCCGCCAGTTGCGGTGGCAGATTGCCGACGTAGCATGGATGCACGCCGCGCGCGTCCACCATACAGGGAACTTCTACACAGCACCCGTCGGGCAGATTGGTGATGAGGCCGGTATTCATCACGTTGCCGTTGAAGCTGTAGGGGACGTTCGTCAGCATCGCCTCCATAATGCCGGTGGTGAACTCGCGGGAGAGCCGCAATTCACCGACGGGCGCGTTGGCGTCGTCCACGCCGGTGTCTTTCATCCACTCGCGGACACTGCGCGGTGTATCCGGGACTTCGCGGATTCGCAAGCCAAAGCGCGCCAGCAGCTCCGGCGTCTGGCGGAAATACGGCAGATACTCAGAGTTGTGGTGGCTGCTCTCGGTGACGAAGTAGCCGAACTGCTTCAGGATCTCGAAGCGGACTTCTTCGCCGACGACGTGCAGCGGGTCGGCAGCGAACTGGCGCAGACGCGGGTAAAGGTCCTCCTTGCCGTGTTTCAATTCCAGCACCCAGGCCTGATGGTTGATGCCCGCGACCCAATACGAGATCTCGTCATACGGCGCATCGAGCATGGCCGCCAGTTGCATCGTCGTTCCCTGAACGCTGTGGCACAGGCCGACGTTGCGCACGGACGAATCAACCGAGTGCAACCAGGTGAGCATCGCCATTGGGTTGGTATGGTTGAGGACGTAGGCGTCGGGGCACAATTCCTCCATATCCCAGAAGAACTGGTGCTGTACCGGCCCGGTGCGCAGGAAGCGGAAGACGCCACCCACGCCGATGGTATCCGCCACGGACTGCTCGATGCCGTACCGACGCGGAATCTCGATTTCCTCTTTGGCGGGGTAGCCCGAATAGGCGGCCCCACCGACGGCCACGGAGGTGATGACGAAGTCGGCGCCCGGCAGCACCTCGCGCCGGTCGGTGGAGGCGACAACCCTGGTGGGCAGATTGTAGCGGTCGATGGTGCGCTGCACGTAGTCGGTCACTTTCTTCAGCCGTCCAGGGTGGATGTCGCACAGGCAGAGTTGGGCGTCGCGGAGCGCCTCACGGGACATAATGTCCACGGAGAGCCGCCCGCCAAACCCACTGCCTGCGCCGATGATGACGATTTTGGTCATGGTGTGCTTCCTTTAGTCTGGTAGTCGTTAGTCTGGTAGTTGTTAGTCGTTAGTCTTGTAGGCGTTAGTCGTTAGTCTGGTAGAGAGAGTTTAGGGCAATTTGCCGGGTTGTCAAAATGCCTGTCTGAGTCTCAGGCGATCTAATTTTGCTTGGCCTGGATCGCCAGTTCCCTGCTGCTTAACGCACAATTTTGAACCGCCAGAAGAGCACTGCCGTGAGGATGTGAAATCCACCGGCGATGAAAAAGACTACGGGGATTCCCACCCAATCGGCGAGGAAGTTGCCCATCAGCGGCGCGCAGAAGATGGTGAGGTTGGCGAGCATCGTGTTCAAGGCGATGAAGCTGGGGCGTCTTTCGGTTGGCGAGACGACCAACAGTGTGTCAAAGAAGGCGATGTCGACGCCGGTGGTGAAGAAGCCCTGCACGATTGCAATAAGCGGTAGCCAGAGTTGATCGCGTGCCAGGCCGGTCAGCACAGGGTACAACCCCAGGAGTGTCGAGCAAATCAGGAGCGGCGCGAGGTATCCCTTGCGGCTGATGAGCCTGCCCCAGACGATATACCCGACGATCAGCGCCAGCTTGCCCGCCGTGGCCTGCCAGCCGATCCATAAATCCGAAGCCCCCAGATAGCGGATCCAGTAGATCGTGTACAGGGCAGACGGCAGGTTCGCACCCAAGCGCAGGGCTGTGGCGGCGATTTCGTATTTGACAAAGGCCGGCACGTTCATGGTGTGCAGGTAAGCGCGCGTGCGTTGGCGCAGCGTGGCCGGTTCTCCCTTTGGCCGTTCTGGTGGGATGTTCTCCGGGATGCGTAACCTGGCGAAGAAGTAAATCCCTGCCATCCCGCCGACAAAGGAGACGAAAAACACGATCTGGTAGTTCAATGGGAAAGGCAGCCGGTCGAGGACGTAGCCGAACGCCGCCGTCGAACCTGCCGTGACCACACTGAGGATGGCCCAACGCACCCCGTTGACTCTGGCGCGCCGCTCCGGTGGAATGACTTCGGCGACGACGGCCATCCACGACGATTCCAGCAGTGTCGCCGGAATGGATTTGATGGCCCAAATGAGGACAATGACCTCCACCAGCCCTTGATCGATAAAGAAGGGCAGGATGGCGATCAGCAGGAAGGAGGCTCGATGGGAGATGCGCACCCGGTTGGTGTAGCGTACCAGATCGCGCTGCTGTTCGACGATGCGTCCGGCCGGAATCGACGAGACCGCCATCACCAGGGCCGGCAGTGACGTCAGCAAGCTGACCATGAAATTCGACGCGCCAAGTCGCACGGCGAACACCGAGATGAAGCCAAAGATGCCGCCCATCATCA
>JAIOAS010000297.1 GCA_019873725.1 Chloroflexota bacterium
ACAAAAAAGGGACGCCAGCAATCTTCTGGCGTCCCTCAAGTCCTCAGGACTATGCGGTGTGTCCCGCTAGAATAACCTCAACCGGCGTATCGGTATCATCGTCACAATTCCGATGACCACTAGAGCCTCTCCACCCGTTTTCTTGCCCGACAGGCAAGAAAACAAGCGACCGAGACCCCGTTCGGTTCCAGGTTATCCGGGCCAGGATTAGCCCAAAGATTGCAAAGCCTGCACGTGCTCAACGCTAGAACTCTTCGTCGAAATCTTCCCACATATCCTTGTGACGCCGTCGCTTGCGCATGACAAAGGTCTCGCCGGTTTTATCATCGAAAACCATAGCGCGGCCCTTCTTCTTCTTCCGTTTGTCTCTGCGCCCGCCTTCATCTTCATCGAGGAACTCTTCGTCCTCGAAGATTTCCGCAAATACTTCAGCCACCTCGCCGAAGGTTTCCACAGCAACGTCCTCGGCCTGGGTCACGGTATCCACCGGTGTCTCTTCGGCGACCTCAACCTCAGCTTCGAGCGCCACAGGTACAGCCTCCGCCTCCGGTCCGGCAACAGATTCGGCGACAGCTTCCGCTGCCACCACAGGCTGTTCAACCTCCGGCGCAACAGCCGGTGCAACCTCGGGCGCCTCTTCCGGTGCGCTCACCGGCACGGCTGCCCCAGCTCCCGCGGCTGCGACGGCAGGCTCGACAAACTGCAAACCGGATGCTTCTATGGCGTCTTTAATCTCGCGCAGCGCCTTTACGCCGACCCCTTCGATCATCAGTAATGCCTCATCACCCAGGGCCATGCGCTCCATCACGTCGCCCACGCTGCTAAGGCCGCTGCTGGCGAGATGGCTGTGCACCTTATCCGACAGCTTGAGGGTGGCGAGCGGTTGCTCATAGGCTGCGGCCGGCACACGGGCGCGCGCAGCCTGCTGCGCTTCCCGCCGTTCAGCGTCGGCCTTTTCCTGAGCGGTACGCCGGGCGCGCGCCTGTCGCGTCGCCGGACGTTCCGCATCCCGCCGCGTGATGAGGGCTTCACGTACCGCTTCCACAGTGCTTTTCAGAATGCGGCGTTCTTCATCGGTGTACGGATAATGTTCACCTTCGTGGGTACGCATAATCGCCGCCAGACGCGGCACCAGGGCAGCATTGGCCTTGAGCAGGTCCAGCAGTTCCGGTGTGGTATTGACCTGTTCCAACGCCCAAAGCGCAGCCTCTGTCGCTCCCTGGATGTCTATCCGCCAGCCGGTGAGCTTGGCGGCCAGACGCGCGTTCTGCCCGGAGCGGCCAATCGCCAACGAGAGCTGGTCATCCATGACCACCACCGACGCGGTGCGTCCCCCCGGGTTGTTCTCGTCCAAAACAACACTGAGCACTTGATTCATGCTCAGCGCATTGGCGATGTAGATTTTGGGGTCCTTGTTCCACTCGATGACGTCGATGCGCTCTTCGTGCAGCTCGTTGGAAATCGTCTGAATGCGGATACCGCGCATCCCCACACACGCGCCCACCGGATCAAGCCCAGGCTGGCGTGTGGAGACGGCAACCTTGGCGCGCATCCCCGCCTCGCGCGCGACGGCGTTGATCTCCACCTGGCCGGAGCGAATTTCGGGGACTTCCAACTCCAACAAACGGCGCAGCATCAACGGGTGGCTGCGGCTGACGATAATCTCAGGGCCGCGCGAGCTACGCTTCACTTCCAGCACGTAGACGCGAATTTTCTGATGGATCATATAGCGTTCGCCGGGGATCTGCTCGCGCCGGGGCATGTGTGCCTCTTCCGTGCGGTCCAGATGCAGGGTGACACCGTGCGGCGATACCGACTGAATGGTACCGATGATAATCTCGTTTTCCTGGCGGCTGAAGCGGTTGAACTGGCTCTCGCGCTCCGCTTCACGCAGTCGCTGGGTGATGACCTGCTTGGCGGTCTGCGCCGCGATGCGCCCAAAGTCACGCGGGGTCACATCGACCATCAACAACTCATCTTTGGCGACATTGGGTTTAATACGGCGCGCTTCTTTCAGAGCGATCTGCGTGATTGGGTCCTCCACCTCTTCGACGGCAGCCTTTTCGAGAAAAATGCGCGCTAAACCGGTCTCCAGACTGATATCAGCTGTGACGTTTTGTGTCGCCCCGACCTTCCAGTCGCGGCGATAAGCGGTGACCAGCGCCGCACGAACGGCATCCAGTACAACCTCCCTTGGCAAACTATATTCGGCACAAATTTGATTAAACGCCAGGGAGAACTCACTTTTCATGACCCATCTGCCTCCCGCATCCCATCAGATACGATTTACAAAGAAAAGTGGGGACTTTCCCCACTTTTCTAGCGCGCGATCGCGCATCTATTTCCCTTGTGTTTTGGATTATAACACAATTCCAGGGTTTACGCAAGGGTTAGAAAGGCAGATGTATCACTCTCTAATGTTTGTGCGGTTTGTCCTTCTTATCGTCATCCTTGACAAACACGTTCAGCACCACGCTGACAATGCTGACGATGAGCGCCCCCCAGAATGCAGACCAGAAGCCGTCGATGTAGAAGCCTACGTTGAACAGTTTGTTCGCCACCCATGCCGACAGCAGCAAGGTCAAGGCATTCAGCACAAGCGTGAACAGGCCAAGCGTGAGCAGAATCAAGGGGCAGGTAAGCAGCTTGAGCAGCGGGCGGACAAAGGCGTTGACCAGCCCCAGAACCACCGCCATCACGGCGTAGACGACCCACCCACCGCCATCATCGACACGAATTCCCGCCACAGCCCAGGCCGCTACAAACAAAGAAAATGCACTAATCGCCCAACGAATAAGCAGTTTCATGATACCCTCCTTAGCATAGTCAGTTAGTCTTTAGTCACATAGTCACATAGTCACATAGTCACAGTAGATCTAATTTTGCTTGGTCTGGATCGTCAGATCCAGACCAGAACGGGGATCTGACGATCCCCTTGGAGCATTTTTGGATCTACTGAGTCAAGTCAGGGAGTCTGGCTTCAACCATTTATATCTACGTTGAGATGGCTGGAAGGTTTCACAGGACAGATTATTGAAACTGCTCGGGCCGGTCTCTGACCACGCCCGCCGATACCTGACTTACGGTGGCGGCGCCGGAGACCGCCCGCAGCTTCAGAAAGTTCCAGGACACTTTGTGAACACGCTACACGTCATCAGCAAATTTGCCTGGAAGCTATCTCACGCAGGCCGGATGGCTGCATGTTCGTAAGTTGCCGGCAACGCGCAACATGCGTCGAACGCAGCCACCGCATACCCCGCTTCTCTGGCATAGCGGAGCGTCTTCTGCGACGGCAGTTCCATCCGCACGACGCCGGCCCGCAGCGCCGCCAGTTCGATGGCTTCACGGAGGGCACGGGCGCGCGGGCGCATACAGCCAAGCGAGATTTCCGCAGCGGGGAACAACGCTTTGACTTCGGCGATAACGTTCTCTACAGCCTCCGGTCCCGGCGCGGGCGTGTCCGCCATCGGTGTGTCGCGCGTGGGCGAGAAGACGATAACGACGATAGTGTGTGGGGCATCCCCTGCCGCCGCAACAGGCCGCAGCAGCCCGGCTTCGTCGCCGTTATAGACGGTGACATGCGGAATCACGTCGATCCCGGCAGTACGCAGGGTGTGGTAGGCAGCGATGTAATCGGCGGTGGTCGCGTCCAGGCCAAGCACGCGCCGGATCACATCGTCGCTCGGAATGTCCAGGGAGGCGAAATCCACTGCGCCCGCCAACTGCTGCGCCGTGGCAGCGTCGATGAGACCGGGGTGCAGGTTGAGGATCAGCCCCGTCTCCTGTTTGACCTGCCGGATGGCATCCGTCATCGCCGCGAGGTTGAGGAGCGTGCCGTCCGTGTCCGAGCCGCCGCTCAACAACACGCCGATTGCGCCGTTCTGCCGCAAGACGCGGCAACGATTCACAAGCGCCGCCGGTGTGTCCGCGGGCAGCATCCCACCGAGGTAAGTGGCGTCGCAGTGGGCGCAGTGCAGCGCGCACGCCGCGCCGGAAAGCGAGAGCGGCGGAAACTTAGGGAGCGGGTAATAGGTCTTGAGTCGCAAGCTACCCCGCCTTCAATAACGCCGTGACGAAATCGTCCACGTCCGCGCCTACCACTTGCACGTCGCCGGCAAAGAATGTCTGCACGCACTCGCGTAGCACAGTCTCTTCCAGCGGTGCGCCGGTCAAAAGCTGTTCAAGGTCTTCAATGGCCTCTTCGGGATGCATGAAGAAATCGCCGGTGATGCGGAGCGTCTGGATGACCGGCGGGTTATCTTCCGTGACCGTCATCCGCACGCGCAGCAGCTTGCCACCGATGGCTTTGTAATCACCGCACCTGACATCAGCGTTTGAAGTTCCAGGTTGGGTTGGCATAGCGTTCCTCCTTCACACGCTCCAGCAGTGCCAGCTCTTCGTCGCTCACCGTCCCCGGTGAGAAACGGATGTCCAACACCTCGGCAAAGCCCGCGCACATCGCCGCGATGACGGCGTCATGATCCACCGTCCCCATCTCGCGGCGGATGGACGTCACCCGCTCTTCGACGCCCGCAATGAGCTTGTCGCGGATTTTCTCGTTGGGCACTTTGAGCAACGAGAACATCAAGGGCGGGTTCACATCGCAGAGCAGCGTGCCGTGTTGCAGGATGCCGCCGAAGCGCCTTGTCTGCGCGTTGCCCGAAATCTTTTTCCCGTTCACGAGGATGTCGTTGATGGGTTTGAATTCTGCGTCCAGGCCGAGCCGCCGGAAGCCCGCGACCAGCCCGCCGCACAGCAAAGCGTAAGAATCCAGCACCTTCTTGGGAATCCCCGGATAGTCGTCCTTCACCGCCAGCGAGTAAGTGATCTCGCTGCCGTGTTCGTGGAAGACCGCACCCCCGCCGGTAAGCCGCCGGATCACGTCCACGCCCTTTTGACGGCACATATCCAGGTCTACTTCTTGCTCGATGCCCTGGAAGTAGCCGATGGACACCGCCGAGGGCTTCCAGCCGTAGAAACGCAGCGTGCTCGGTGATGTGCCCGCCACCACGCAGCGCAAAATCGCCTCATCCAGCGCCATGTTGTCGAACGCGCTCATGTCGCCGGTCAGCAACAACCGCCATTCTTGTGCAGTCATAACGCCTCCTTTGGAAAACCGAACCACGAATCCTCACGAATTTTCACGAATAGAAAGCAAAATTAGTGGGGATTCGTGAAGATTCATGGTGAATCATTATTGCGCGCGCCAGTCAACGAGATAGCGTAACAAAGCCTCGCGGGCTGCGGATTTTTCGGCGGGGGTGAGGGGAGCGGGATGGTTGTAGCGTGCGCCGCCGGGGCGCTCGTTGTACATCGGGCGGTTGCAGTTTGGACAGCCGCTCGTGCGAAAGGGCGTCCCGCCCTCGATGGCACGGTTCAGCACGGTCGGGTCGACGTTGATAGCCGTAAGCTTGCCATTGTCGAAGGTCATATCCTCCACCCGCGCATGGTTGTGGACGATCAGGTAACGGGCGAGTTGCAGGGCGCGGTAGCGTTCCAACGGCGGCGG
>JAIOAS010000298.1 GCA_019873725.1 Chloroflexota bacterium
GATCGTGGACCGCAACGAACTCCAGCAGCAGCTCTTCCAAAACCTGGAAGCCACCGGCCTGGGCCATGTCGAGGTGGCGGCGAGCAAGGCTCACCTGCGCCGCTTGCTGCGGCAGGACACGCGCGGGGTGATCGTCTCGATGATCCACAAATTCGACGACGCCGACGCCAACTTGAACACCCGCGCCAACGTCTTTGTGCTGATTGACGAAGCCCATCGCACCACCGGCGGCGATTTGGGCAACTATCTGATGGGCGCGCTGCCCAACGCCACCTTCATCGGCTTTACCGGCACCCCCATTGACCGTACCACGCACGGCAAAGGCACCTTCAAAGTCTTTGGCGGCGACGACCCCGGCGGCTATCTCGACAAGTACTCCATCCGCGAATCCATCGCAGACGGCGCCACCGTCCCGCTGCACTACCAGATGGCCCCCAACGACCTGATCGTGGACCGCGAGACGATGGAGCGCGAGTTCTGGGCGGCGGCGGAACTGGAGGGCGTGGCCGACGTGGAGGAACTCAACCGCGTGCTGGATCGCGCCGTCACCCTGCGCAACATGCTCAAGAACCCCGACCGCGTGGCGCGCATCGCCGCCTTTGTCGCCCGCCACTTCCAGCAAGTCATCCGGCCAATGGGCTACAAGGCTTTCCTGGTGGCCGTGGACCGTGAAGCCTGCGGCCTGTACAAAGAGGCGCTCGACCGCTGCCTGCCGCCCGAATTCAGCCGCGTGGTCATCAGCCGTGGACACAACGACCCGCCCGCGCTCAAGCGCCATCACCTGAGCGACGACGAAGAGGCCGCCGTGCGCAAGGCCTTCCGCAAGCCGGACGAAGCCCCGCACATCCTCATCGTCACCGAGAAGCTGCTCACCGGCTACGACGCGCCCATCCTCTACGGTATGTACCTGGACAAGCCGATGCGCGACCACGTGCTGCTGCAGGCCATCGCCCGCGTCAACCGACCGTATGAAGACGGCGCGGGTCGCCGCAAGACCAATGGCCTCATCCTGGACTTTGTGGGCATCTTCGACAACCTGGAGCGCGCCCTGGCCTTCGATTCCCAGGACGTGGAGGGCGTGATCGAAGGGCTGGAGGTGTTGCAGGAGCACTTTGCCCGCCTGATGGCCCAGGCCCGCGAAGCCTGCCTGCCCATCGCCCAGGGCCCCACCGCCGACAAGGCCGCCGAGGCCGCCCTGCTCCACTTCCGTGATAAAGAAGCGCGCGAGGCTTTCTATCGCTTCTTCCGCGAGCTGGAAGAGACCTATGAAATCCTCTCCCCCGACCCCTTCCTGCGGCCCTATCTGGAAGACTACCAACGCCTGGTAGAGCTGTACCGCCTCTTGCGCAGCGCCTACGAGCCGCACGTGCCGGTGGACAAATCCTTCCTGCGCAAGACCGCCGAGATCGTCCAGCAGCACACCACCACCCAGGCCGTGCGTGAACCGGGCCCCACCTACGAGATCGGCGCGGCGGCGCTGCTGGCCCTGATCGAGGAAGACAAGCCGGAGACGGTCAAGGTCTTCAACCTGCTGCGCGAACTGCACCGCTTGATGGAAGAACAAGGCCGCGAACAGCCCCATCTCATCCCCATCGGCGAGCGGGCGGAAGCCATCCGTCGGGCGTTCGAGGAGCGCCAGATCACCAGCCGGCAGGCGCTGGCCGCACTGGAAGACCTGGTGCAGCGTCTGCAAGAGGCCGAGGAACAGCGCCGCGAGAGCGACCTTTCGCCGGAAGCCTTTGCCGTGGCCTGGTGGGCGCGGGTGCAAAAGGGGATGGCCGCCGCGGAGGCCGGGCGCCTGGCCGCCGCCGTGGAGCCGGCCTTCCGGCAGTTCCCCCACTGGACGGCCAGCAGTCAGCAGGAGCGGGAATTGCGCCGGACGCTCTACAAGGCCCTGATCGAGGTCGGTGTCCGGGAGATGGTGGCCTGGGCCGACGAGATGCTCACCCTGCTGCGGAGGGCCGCCCCATGACGCCGCCATCCTCGCCATCGCCGCTGGCCGAGGCGATCACCCGCGACCTGCTGATGGCCGAGGCCCGCACCTGGGCACGCCGCATCGGTGTGGAGGAGCGCATCCGCGAGATTCGCGTGCGGCCGATGAAGCGCAAATGGGCCAGTTGCTCCTCCCAGGGCCGCCTGACCTTCAACACCGAGTTGCTGCAGATGCCGGCCGATTTCCGCGCGGAGGTGATTGTCCACGAGCTGTTGCACCTCAAGATTCCCAATCACGGGCCGCTCTTCAAAACATTGCTCAAGGCTTATCTGGCCGAAGAGAGGTAAGATGCGAGGCCGCGTAGAAACTTGTGCGCATTAGGGAAGACGCGCAGCGCCACTACCCGCGCGGCCTGCATCTGGCGGAAAAGCTCATCCGGCGGCGGGAACTCGCGGGCCTGATTCGGCAGCACCGTCCAACAGCCCATCAGGCGCGGATGCGGCGCGATCGCCTCCGCCAGCAGTTGGTTGCCGATGCGCGGCGCACCATCGTGCTGGGCGATATGCCAGACCAGCGCCTGTTCCACGCCGGCGCGATCCATCTCCCCCAACAGGTCCTCCGCCGTCGCCACCGGCGCAAGTGGACGGAGCGCGGGCAGGCCGAAAAAGGCATTGCAATCGAAAAAGTTCATCGTCGTACCTCCGCAGAATCAGCGAATGGGCGAATCGGCGAATCAACGAGTCGGCGAGTTACGGACGAAAGTGGACGGCTCCCTTTGACGTGGCGAGCCACAGGCTGCCGTCTGGCGCGAAGGAGAATGCGTGAATTGTAGCGTTGCCGGAAGCCGCGTCGAGGCGCCACACCGCGCCATCGAAGTGCAACAGCGCCGACGGCGTCGCGGCCCACAAGACGTCATCCGGCGCAAAAGCCAATGCTACAGTACCACCCAAAGACAATCCATCCGCCTCGGTATACTGCGTCCACACTGCCCCATCGAAACGGGCTATGCCTGGCGCACCGCCGGCCCACAGCGTGCCATCTTCATCGACGACCAGCGCCGCGACGTAGTCTAGGGGGAATTTCTCTGTATCCGTCGTCCAGGTTGCGCCATCGAAATGAACAAGACCGCCGCCTACTATCGGCGAAAGTCCTACCCATACGGCATCGTCGGGGCCGACGGTCATCGCAGTGGCTGTCCAACCGGGGTATGAGGTGAGTTCACCATCTGCCAGACGGTATAGAGCAAAGTAGGTCGCAATCCAGACCGCATCCTGTGAGTCGAAAGCGATAGCCAGCACGTCGCCGGAGAGCGCATCGCACGTCACAACGGGCGTCCATGTCGATCCGTCAAACCGGGCGACGCCACACCCGCCGCCGGTCCACAAGGTGCCATCGGGCGCAAAAGCCAACACTCGCACATTAACACTGACAGGGAAATTCGGCGGATACGTGAGATACTGCCAGTTCACCCCATCAAAGCGCGCCACACCACCGCCTGCCGCGTGGAAGTCATTATTGCCAAATCCGAACCAGACCGCGTCCGGCCCGGCTGCAACAGTGGTTATTACCCGCAAGGTCGGACCACGGCGCAACGTGCGCCAACGCCCGTTTCTGTACACGCCGATGCCTTGAGCTGTACCCGCGGCGATAACGCCGGCGGGAGAGATTGCCACGGCAGTCACGGTGTTATCAGGCAGGCCATCTGCCGTCGTCACATAGCGCCAGATGTCGCCCTCCGCGTAGGCCAGGCCCACACCGCCGGCGTGGGTACCACCGCAGGTCGCCACCCACGGCGTTCCGTCGGCAGCAAAGGCAATGTCACACACCCATTGACCGTTGGTTTCATAGGCCACATTCCACGCTTCACCATCGAAACGATAGACATTGTCATAACCGATGTGCAGCCAGGGTATGCCATCGGGCGCGACAGCCAAAACTCGCGCGTTGGGATAGGGGAAGGTATTATGCGTTGTCCATGCATCGCGCTGTGGATCGTAGCACGCCACACCGCCATCGTGGGTGCTGGCCCAGACGACGCCCTGCGTATCTACACCTACCGACCAGGCAAGAGCATCGGGCAGACCGTCAGTAGTGGTGTAACTTGTCCAAGTCGCGCCATCGTAATGCGCCAGCCCACCCTCGGTTCCCGCCCAAATCGTGCCATCCGGCGCTGCGGCAAGCGCATACACCATATCTGCCGGAAGACCATCGGCGCGCGTGTACGTCGTCCACGCCGCGCCATTGAAACGGCTCACGCCACCCGATAAAGCGGCCCACACCTCCCCGTTGTCCGTCACAAGCACACGATTCACCAACTCCGATGGTAAACCATCGGCGATGTCGTAGTGTGTGAAAGTGTCCGAGGCTAAATCCCAGCGCACCACGCCGCCGATGATCGCCGCCCACAACGCGCCATCGGGAGCAAAGGCTAGACCGCGTACATCGTTGAGGCTTGGATACGTTTGCCAGCGCGCAGGATCGTCCGGCCACGCGGTTGGCAAAGGCACCGGCGACGGGAAGATGCCGGTAGGCGCGGGAGGGCCGGGAGGCAAAGGCGACGCGGGTGTCGCAGCCGGTGTAAATGGAAGAGGCTCTCTGCTGCAAGCCGGCAGGAAGCCGACCAGCACTACAACAGCGAAAAACCACACCGGTTTATGTCGGTTTGCGCGCCTCGATAAGGAATTTCTTGGCAGCAAAACTCAATTCTCCTTCCTTTTCCAACCTGGCTTGCAGCGCCAACAGCCCATCCAGGTGGGTCGCCACGGAGAAGCCTGGGACGATCCAGGGTATCGCCTTCAGATAGTACACAATCGCGCCGACATCTGTGAAGGTGAACTTGCCGGACCAGTCTTCATCCGTGAGGATCGTCAAACCAGCTTCCTTGAACCACGTCACGCAATTGGCGAGTGTTTCATCCGGCCATTGTGGCTCAGCACCGAAGACTGCCATCAAGTCGTATGCCCACCGGGGATCGATCTGTTGCATCAGGAACGTCCCGCCGGGCGTCAGAATCCGTGCCACCTCCATCGGGTTGAACCCCGCATGGCGGTTGAGCACCACGTCAAACTCCGCGTCGTTGAAAGGCAACGCGCCATCACGGGTCAGTTCCACCACTTCCACGCGCACGCCCAACGGTGAGAGCCGCTCCGTTGCCAGGCGCACGTTCGGCGGATAATCCTCCGTCACGACGACCTTCGCGGGCCAGTGCTCACGCAGGTTGAGCAAACGCTCTCCGCCGCCCGTGCCCATATCCAGCACAGACGCAGCACTCTGCAATAGCTCCGCCGCCCGCGCCTCGTATGACCACGGTGGCTGCTCCTCTGTCATCCGGCCTCTCAAATACGAGAAGTCCCACCCGACGAAGGGGACTTGTTCTTCTTGTTGCCACAAGGCAACGGATACGGCACGCTCCATAACAGCCAATCCTCCCGACAACTACTCAGACCTCGGCCAGTTTGATGGCTTTCTCATACGCCGCAAACGTCTCCCGCGCGGTTGTTTCCCAGGAGAAGCGCGCGGCCCGCTGAATGGCGCGGCGGCGCAGTTCGGCGTGAAAGGCA
>JAIOAS010000299.1 GCA_019873725.1 Chloroflexota bacterium
ATTTTGATAATGGGTCAGAATTTGGTGCACAAGTTCAGTGGTACTTTTTTCCATTCCTCCTCCTTCGTCAACGGATTCAACGGATGAAACGGATTAATTAAAAAGAAAAAAATCCGTTAAAATCCGTTCCATCCGTTGACAGATGTTCGCGCTTCGAAAGTGTCAACGGATTCAACGGATGAAACGGATTAAAAAGGAAAAAAATCCGTTCCATCCGTTGACAGATTTTCGTGCCGGCATAATATGCGCCAGCACCGGCGTCTCTAACGTAAAAGCGTTAAAGCGCATGACTGATTCGTGGCTATGGTGAACGATTCCACAAATCATGCAACCGACTGCGCTCCCAATTCACCTTCCAACGCCTGAATGTGCGCGACTGCCGGCGATACCAACGCTGCCGTCTGCGCCGACAAGCCCTCGCCAAAGTCGAAATCATATCCCCTTATCGAAAGCAAGACAGCGCGCGGCGCGTACCCATACATCTGCTGCGCCAACGCCAACACCGTCGAAGGGTGAATCTGGTGTGAAACGAAAGGCTGCGTGTAGGTCGCATCCAACATCTCCACGCGGATATCCTCCGGCAGATTCCCCACATGCGCATCCACAAAAATCAATAAGCTGTAATCCTTGATCGTCTCCACCAGTTCCGGGACGAGCTGGTGCAGAACGACCGTATCCACAGTATGCCCCAGGTCATCGAATCCATCATCCAGCGGGCCAAGCGGCGCACGACCCAGGCGCACACGCAGCGCGTTGACCACCGCCGGCCCCACGCCATCATCGCGCCGAAAAACGTTGCCAAAACCGGCAATCAACATGCGTTTCCGCTGCTCGTTCATAGACCTTCGGCAAATTATACTAAACGCACGCTGAAACTGCACTTTTTTTGTCAGCAGATTTAGCAGATGAAGCAGATTTTTGATTGGTTTATAACGTATAATCTGCTCAATCTGCTTAATCCGCTGATAAAAGACCACACCCACCAAAAAAACACCCGCAAGATTCAGCTTGCGGGCGCTATAGCGGCGCAAGTTCAGTCGCGCGTCAGCGCGTCAACCAGCTTACCATCCGGTCCGATCAATTCGATCTTGATCGGCATCTGGCCGATCGCGTGCGTCGAGCAGGAAAGACACGGATCGTGCGCGCGGATTGCGTGCTCCACCCGGTTGAGCATCCCCTCGGTCAGTTTCGTGCCATCCACGTAGCGTTTGGCCGTCATATTCACCGCATGATTCATCGCCCAGGCGTTGCCCGCCGTGGCGACAATCATATTGACTTTGGTGATCACGCCTCTCTCGTTCGTCCAATAGTGGTGGAAGAGCGTACCGCGCGGCGCTTCGACCACCCCCACACCCTCGCCGGTGATCGCCCCCGGCGGGTTGACCACGTCCGCGCTCAGGATGTCGGGATCGTCCATCAATTCCCGCACGCGCTCCAGCGCGTACACCGTCTCGATCAGGCGCGCGTAGTGAAAGTACAGCGTCCCCTCGACAGGTTTGCCGCCGTTGAGCTGCTTCCAAATCAGCATCTCACCCTGCGCCATTGGCGTGCTGATGTGCGTGGCAACGTTCAACCGACCCAACGGCCCCACACGATAAATGCCGTTTTCGTAGCCGCGCTTCTTGTAGAACGGCGCTTTGAGGTAAGTGTAGGGGTTCACGTGCTCGCCAATGTAATCCAGATAGTCGGCAGGATCGAACAACTCCAACGGCGTTCCGTCGGCGTCCACCATCTTGAGCTGCCCGTCGTAGAGTTCCAGCGCGCCGTCGGGCTGCACCAGGCCCATATAGGCCGAAGGGAACACGGCGAACTCGTTCAACATCTGCTGGTTGTCCTGCATCCAGCTCTTGAGGAACGCAATGCCCACCATCGTCGTGGCAAGGTGCTCGTCTATCCCTTGCAGAATCCAGTCACGATCGGCGGGGTCCAGCGGGCGGGTGACGCCACCGGGCACACCGAAGATCGGATGCACGCGGCGCTCGCCGAGTTTGCGGATGATCTCCTGGCCGAACGCGCGCAACCGGACGGCCTTGACGGCCAGATCGGGATTAGCCTGCACCACGCCGCCCACGTGCCGAATCTTCGGGTCGGCGTCGAAGCCGAGGATGAAGTCTGGCCCGGCCAGCTCGAAGAAGTGCATCCCGTGCGATTGAATCATCTGCCCCATGTGCATCAACTCGCGGAGCTTGTGCGCGGTGGGTGTCGGCGCGGTACCGGCGACCACATCGCAGGCTTTCGTCGAGGCCAGGTGGTGGCTCACCGGGCAGATGCCGCACGTGCGCGGCGTGATCTGCGGCATTTCGTAGAACATGCGGCCTTCGCTGAACTTCTCGAAGCCGCGAAATTGCTCGACGTGGAAGTAGGAATCCTTGACCTTTCCATCGTCGCCCAGGTAAATCGTAATCTTGGCATGACCTTCGATGCGGGTCACGGGTGAAATGGTAATTTTCTCAGCCATTGTATTTTTTATCCCCCATCCATCCCATACTTCAAAACCTTGCCTTCCAACTTCGGCATGCGGCCTTCCAACAACTCCGTCAAGACATACCAGATCGCGTCGGCGGTTGGCGGGCAACCGGGCAGATAGATATCCACCGGCACCACGTCGCCCACACCGGAGACTTTATCGGTCAAGGGCGCGAGGTCTTCATGCTGCGGGATTTGCCCATCCACCGTGCTCTCGGTTTCGATGTAGCCGCGTCGCAACACTTCTGCGGTAGGGAAGAAGTTGCGCATCGTGCAGATACCGCCGAAGACAGCGCAATCGCCCATCGCAATCAGCAGCTTGGCGCGCTCGCGCATCTCCTGCGCCTCGTGCAGTTCATCTTCGTTACCGATGCCGCCCGTCAGAATCCCCACATCCACACCCTCTTCCGGCGGATGTTTGAGATCGGTGATCGGCGACGAGGTCAGCTCGACGTGCTTGAAAAACTCCACAATACGTTCGTCAATGTCCAGGAAGGACATGTGACATCCGGCGCAGGCTTCCAGCCACTGCGTAGCCACTTTAATTTTTCCCATTGGAACTGCTCCTTATATTAACGCAAAAGCGCCGCCAACTGCTCCAACACCACGCTCTCGTCGCGCACGTCCGCCGGGGCGGGCAGCAAGACCTGGAGCGGTTTGATCACGCCGTCAAGTGTCGTCACGTGACCGGTGCGCTCGTACCAGAGCGGGGTGGGCAACACCACATCCGCTTGCTCCGTCAAAGTAGAGTGATAGGCCGCTTGCACCACTTTGAACCCGGCCGGCACATGCAGCGCGTCGGCGACCGGCTGCTCGCCGAGCAAGATGTAGGCCACGTCGGTCTTCACCGGCGACTGCGGCTTGAGACCAACCGCTTCCGCCCCCTTGCCGTTGCGCGCCGGATCGAGCGCCAGGAAAGACACTTTGTCGCCGAGCGGCTTGAGCGCAGCAATCACTTCGGGCTTGAGGCCCACGCTGTAGACCAATACGATCTTCCGTGCATCGGCGGCGGCCTTCGCCACGATGCCGGCTTGTGCGGAAGCGACGGTCAACGCGGCGCGTTTGCTCAGCGCGTTCTCCGAATCAGAGATCACGGCTACCGTTGCGCCCTGATCGGCCGCACGGTGAATGAAATAGCCAACCACGCGCTGATAGTCCAACGGCTGCGCACCCGCGACGATGATGAAATCGGCGGCCAGCACATCCGTCACTTTAGCCGGGACGCCATAGCCTAGCGTCGGCGCAACCGGTTCGAGCCGGCCCGCTTGACCACCGAGCTGCGTCATCAGCCCGGCGAACGCCGCCAGTGCCTCGTTTGTCGTCGCGCAGGCTGCCAATCCCTGGCATGTGTCCCCCTTGAGGGCATTGGCGACGAGTCCAAGCGCTTCTTCCCAACTCGCTTCGGTCAGCTTGCCGTCCTTGCGCACCAGCGGCTTGACCACCCGCTTGCGGGTCTCGTACAACGGCGCGAAGCGTCCGTCCACGCACAACAGGCCGCCGCTGGGTTCCGAATCCCATACGCCGTCCACGCGCAGCAGGCGCTTGTAGCGTGTGACCACGTCGAGATCACAGCCGACGCTGCACTGCATACAGGTGGTTTGCGTGTGGGTGACGTCTTTCTCGCGCCCACCATAGGCACTGCGGGCATCGATCAACGCGCCGGTCGGACACACCTGCAAACATGTGCCACATTCCACACACGACGATTCGCCAAAAGGCACGTTAAGGTCGGCGGAGATCATCGTCTCCGCGCCACGGTTGCGCAGCCCCAGGGTATGGTTGGCCGCAATTTCCGTACACGCCCGCACACAGCGCGTGCACAGAATACAGCGGTTGTGATCCATAATGAAGTACTTGCGCGTGGCGTCGACTTCCTGCTTCTCGTAAGGGCGCGGGTACGTCCAGTGATCCAGCCCGTGGTTGTAGGCCTGAGCCTGAAGTTCGCAGTCGCCGCTCATCTGGCAGTACATACAATAGTGGTTGCGCTCAGAGAACAGCAACTCCAACACGAATTTGCGGATATTGAACGTCTGCTCGGTATGCGTCTTGATGACCATCCCGTCAGCGGCGGGCAACGTGCACGCAGTCTGCAAGGTACGCATTCCCTCTACTTCGACCACACACATCCGGCACGCGCCCCAATTGGAGAGCGCCGGATGATGGCACAGCACCGGAATCTCGACGCCGGCGCCTTTGGCTGCCTCCAACACCGTCTGCCCGCTCTGTGCCGTCACCTCTTGACCGTTGATTTTCAAATGTATCTCACTCATAAATTCCTTTTCTCCTAACAAACGTTACGCAATCAGCTTAGCCTCGAATTCTTCGCGGAAGAACCGCAATCCGGACAAAATCGGCACCGGCGCAGCCTGTCCCAAACCGCAGAAGCTGGCTTCACGTGCGTATCCGGCGATTTGTTCCAGGCGCGCTAAATCCGCAGCGCGGGCATATCCTTGACGCAACCGATCCAACGCTTCCAGCATTTGCGCTGTACCCACGCGACAAGGAACACACTTGCCGCACGACTCCGTTTTGAAGAAGCGCACCAACGTGTAGGCCAAATCGACGATATCCGTATCGTCCCCGCAAATCAGAAGCGCGCCGCTGCCCAGCGAGGCGCCCTTCTCCGCCATACTGGCAAAATCCATCGGAACATCCAACAAGGCGGCCGGGATAATGCTACCGGATGAGCCGCCGGTCTGCGCACACTTGAAGGTCTTGCCGGCTTTCATCCCTCCGGCATAGATGTCCACAACTTCGCGCAGGGTGATCCCCATCGGGACCTCGATCAGGCCGGTGACGTTCACATCGCCCATCACCGAGTACAGCTTGGTGCCGGGGCTGCGTTTGGTGCCCAGCGTGCGATACCATTCCGCGCCGTTGAGCACAATCGGCGGGACGTTCGCCAGCGTCTCCACGTTGTTGACCACGGTGGGCATCCCGTGATAGCCGTACACGGTGGGATACGGCGGGCGGATGCGGG
>JAIOAS010000300.1 GCA_019873725.1 Chloroflexota bacterium
GCTCTCACGGTATTCGCTCATATCGATCCGCAGCAGCGCATCCTCATCATCGAAGAGGAACACCGCCAGCGCCTTCGCCGTCTCCGTTTTCCCCACGCCAGAAGCCCCCAGGAACAGGAAGCTGCCGATGGGCCGGCGGGGGTCCTTCAGCCCGGCCCGCGCCCGGCGGATGGCGTCCGCGATGGCGCTGATGGCCTCATCCTGCCCGACAATGTGCTGCTGGAGGGCTTCTTCCATGCGCAGTAACTTGTCGGCCTCCTTCTCCAAAACCTGGTACACCGGGATGCCCGTCCACGCCGAAACAACAGCAGCGATGTCTTCCGGCTCCACCAACTCGTCCAATTGATGACGGCCCAGCCACTCCTCGCGTTTGGCAGAGAATGCCTCTTCCTGACGCAAGCGTTGAGTCTTTACCTCGGCAGCGCGCTCGTAGTCACGCATGTTGCCCGCCGCTTCTTCTTCGACGCGCAGACGGTTGATTTCCGCCTCCATGGCCTTCAAGTCCGGCGGAAGCGTGAACAGCGCCACCCGCAAGCGCGCGGCGGCCTCGTCGATGATGTCAATGGCCTTGTCGGGCAGATGCCGGTCGGTGACGTAGCGATGCGCCAGGCGCGCCGCCGCTGCCAATGCCTCATCGGAGATGCGCACTTTGTGGTGCGCCTCATAGCGGTCGCGTAAGCCCCGCAACATCTCGATCGTATCTTCCACCGAAGGCTCGTCCACGAACACCGGGGCGAAACGGCGCTCTAACGCGCCGTCCTTTTCGATGTACTGCCGGTACTCGTCCAATGTCGTCGCGCCGATGCACTGCAACTCCCCACGCGCCAGCGCCGGTTTGATCATATTCGACGCGTCCAGCGCGCCCTGCGCGTTCCCCGCGCCAACAACGGTGTGCAGTTCATCGATGAAAAGCACAATCTCGCCTTCGGCCCGCTGCACCTCTTCGAGGATGGCCTTCAGCCGCTCCTCGAACTCGCCGCGGAAGCGCGTCCCGGCGACCAACGCTCCCAGGTCGAGCAACACCAGACGCTTGCCTTTGAGGATTTCGGGCACATCATCGCCGGCAATTTTCTGTGCCAGGCCTTCAACGATGGCGGTTTTGCCCACCCCCGGCTCGCCGATGAGCACGGGATTGCTTTTGGTGCGCCGCACAAGGATCTGAATCACCCGCTGGATTTCTTCGTCCCGCCCGATCACCGGGTCAAGTTTACGCTCGCGCGCCATCTGGGTCAGGTCGCGGCTGAAGCGCGTCAACACGCGGAACTGCTGTTCGGCCTGCGGCGTGGTAATGCGTTGCCCGCCGCGCATCTTCTGCAACACTTCCAGCGTGCGGTCGTGGGTGATGTTGCTTTCGGCCAGCAAACGCGCGACGCCTGTATTGCGTTCCAACGTGATTGCCAGGAACAGGTGTTCCGTGGAAATATATTCGTCTTTGAGGGCGGTCACTTCTTCCTGGCTGAGATCGAGCACGCGCTTGACGCGCGGTGTGATGAAAATCTGCTGCCCACCGCCCGCGCCGTAGATGCCGGGCCGGGAATTCTGTCGTAGCAACATATCCAGCGCGTCGGACAACTGGCCGGGGTTCGCGCCCATTTCCAGCAACAGCGCCGGCACGGTGCCCTGCTGCTGTTGAATCAACGCCAACAATAAATGTTCTACATCGACCTGGCTGTGCCCATAGCGGGTCATCAGCTCCACCGCCCGTTGCGCTGCCTCTTGGGCGCGCTCAGTGAAACGGTCAAAACGCATCATAGATTTTGTTCCTCTCAGTAACGAGTAAAGAGTAAAGAGTAAAGAGTAAAGAGTAAAGAGTAAAGAGTAAAGAGTAACCAGTAGTCAGGTCAAAGCGTTCAGTGCGGCTTGCGCGGCGGCCTGCTCTGCCAGACGTTTGCTGGAGCCTTGCCCTTCTCCCGCCACTTGTTCATTCAGTAGCACTTGGGCTGTAAAGACTTTAGCGTGGTCGGGACCGCTTTCACCCACGATCCGGTACGCCGGTGTGATGCCGAGATTGGCCTGCGCCCATTCTTGAAAACGCGATTTGGCATCCATATCGGAACCGGCGCGCAGAATCGTCTGGACTTCCTGGGCAAACCATGGTTCCAGGCACTGCCAGGTGACTTCCAGGCCGCCGTCCAAATAGAGCGCTCCGACAAGCGCTTCAAAAGCATCACACAGATTAGCGGCGCGGGTGGTGCCACCGCTCTCTTCCTCTCCCCGTCCCAGGCGCAAGGCTTCTCCGAGTCCCAGCCGTTGTGCCAGAGAAGCCAGGGTCGTCGCACAGACCAACGTAGCCCGCAAGCGGGTCAACGGGCCTTCAGAAAGAGTGGGGTGGTTTCGATACAACCAGGCCGCGACCAGGAAATCGAGCACCGCATCGCCGAGAAACTCTAGCCGCTGGTTGTGATGTTCTTCACCGCCTTCTTCGGGATGCTCATGGGCAAAAGAAGGATGCGTCAGGGCAAGTTCCAAAAGCTCAGGGTGTGCAAACTGATACTGCAACCGTTTCTGGACTTCAGCGGTAGCTATGGCTCTCCCTTCTCCAACAATCTCATTCGTCATACGTCCACTAATCCAGGCATTTTACTGGCAAATCGCCCCTGACGGCAAGGCCCACCGCTCTCCCGACAGCGCTGCGAACAATTTACGTCCGCACGTATATGCTTTCTGCGCCTCAAGCGTATGCTTTATTCTACTCCGAAAATAAGGCTTTGCAACAAAAGTCAGTTCTGACTTCAGGGCTTTATCATCCTCGTCACCCTATTTTTGCTTCGAGCGGATCGCCAGATCCGCGTCTGATGAGCTTAAAACGGGGAACTGGCGTTCCCCTCGGAGCAAGAAGGATAAGACCCTGGTTCTGACTTACCCTCTTTCTTGATCTCTTTGCTTCGAGCGGATCGCCAGATCCGCGTCTGATGAGCTTAAAACGGGGAACTGGCGTTCCCCTCGGAGCAAGAAGGATAAGACCCCGGTTCTGACTTACCCTCTTTCTTGATCTCTTTGCTTCGAGCGGAGTGCCAGATCCGCGTCTTATGCGCTTAAAACGGGGAACTGGCGTTCCCCTCGGAACAAGAAGGATAAGACCCCCGGTTCTGACTTACCCTCTTTCTGCCGGCTTCTGCGCCATCCGCTTGATCTCGTCTCCGCTGATGACTTCCTTTTCCTGCAAGATACGGGCGATTTCGTGAAGTGTCTCGCTGTGCTGCTGCAACAGTTCCAGCGCGCGCCGTTCGGCGTCTTCGATGATGCGGCGCGTCTCCTTGTCAATCAGCGTCGCCGTCTCCGGGCTGACATCGCTGCGCACGCCCTCCAGACGCACCAGATACCCCGTGCCCTCATCCGCCGCATAGCGCACCGGGCCGAGCGCCTCCGTCATGCCAAACTCCGTCACCATGCGCCGCGCCAGAGCGGTCGCCACCTGCAAGTCATTGGCTGCTCCCGTGGACGTGTCATTGAAGACGAGCAGTTCCGCCGCCCGCCCGGCCAGGATCACCGCCAGGCGCTCCTCCAACTCGCGCTTGCTCATCAGATAGGTGTCCTCTTCCGGCATCTGCATGGTGTAGCCCAGCGCGCCCTTCGCCGTGGGGATGATGCTCACCTTATGGACAGGGTCGGTATCCGGCTGCAACTGCGCCACGAGCGCATGCCCGCCCTCGTGATAGGCCACGCGCCGCTTCAGTTCGGGTTTCAGCGTGATCTTGCGCTGCAATCCGGCTACCACCCGTTCGATGGCGAGGTCGAAATCGCCCATGGTCACCGCCTCACGCCCACTGCGCACGGCCAACAGCGCGGCCTCATTCACGATATTTGCCAGGTCGGCGCCCGAAAACCCGGCGGTAATCTGCGCAATACGTCCCAGGTCTACGTCTGCGGCCAACTGGACGTTCTTGGTGTGGATAGCCAGAATTTGCCGCCGCCCTTCCTCGGTCGGCAACCCCACCTGAATCTGCCGATCGAAGCGCCCCGGACGGAGCAACGCCCGATCCAGAATTTCGGGCCGGTTGGTCGCCGCCATGATGATGACGCCCTGGTTGGGTTCAAAGCCGTCCATTTCAGACAAAAGCTGGTTCAGCGTTTGCTCGCGCTCGTCGTTGGAGCCGATCGCTCCCACCGTGACGCGCGACTGCCCGATGGCGTCGATTTCGTCGATGAAGACGATACACGGCGCGCGGCGCTTGGCCTGCTCGAAGAGGTCGCGGACACGCGCTGCCCCCACGCCCACAAACATTTCCACAAAATCGGAGCCGCTGATGGAAAAGAAAGGCACACCGGCCTCTCCCGCAGTCGCCTTCGCCAGCAACGTCTTGCCTGTGCCGGGCGGCCCCACCAACAGCACGCCCTTGGGCAGCTTGGCCCCCAGGCGAGTAAAGCGCGCCGGGTCTTTGAGGAAATCGATGATCTCCTTCAGTTCGACTTCCACCTCATCCACCCCGCCGACGTGCTCGAACTTGATGCCCGTCTTCTCGCCGGTGATCTCCTTCGCCCGGCTCTTGCCGATGGACATCACCCCGGCCCCGGCTTCGCCTATGCGCCGAAAGCTGAAGTACCAGATCAAGGCCAGGGGGAGCAAGGGGATGATCCAGCCAAGCAGCATTGTCATGAAAGTGTTGGCCGGCGCTTGAGCGGAGAATGTAACGCCCGCATCGACCAGGCGCTGGATCAAATCGGGATCGTCCACGCGCACGACGTTGTTGGCGCGTCCCTGCATTTCGTTAGCAGCATCGCCGCAGCAAGTGTACAAGATGCGGTCTTCCGTCAACTGCACCTCGGCGATCTCACCGGCCGCCAGTTGTTCAAGGAAACGGCTGTACGGCACCTCCGTCCACCGAATAACCAGCGGACGAAAAATCAACTGCTGGAAAAGCGCGGCGAGCAGGATCGCCACCAGCAGATAAGCCGCTGAAAAGCCCACTTTTTTACTTTGTTGTTTGTCCATGGTTACCTCCAATGCTTCCTTCTGACAGTATCGCACAGAATGATTAGTAGAGCGTTAACGGTAGCTTAGAGAATGCTTTGAAAGGCATCCAACGCCTTTCAGGGATTACACGAAAGTAGAAAGGGTGCATTTCAATTCGGGGGCAAAAGCCAGATAAGCGTTTGATTTAACCGCAGAGTTCGCTGAGAACGCAGAGAAATTTCTGGCAACTCTGCGGACACTGCGTGCTCTGCGGTGCAATTTAAGAAAAGTCGCCTCCATTCTGAAATGCACCCAAGTAGAAAGATGCGGATTTATCCAGATTTCGTGGCCACCTTTGCTGGCGCGTTTGAACTCGCAGCCTAACGCGCGCAGCTTGCGCATCAATTCGCGGTAGGTCATGCTGGAATCATCAAGGCAACTCGTCGGGGCGTAGGGATGGCGCAGAGTTGGCGCGGCAGCGGTTGCCCGATTTCGCGCATCACGGCAATCAAATCATGTGCAATATTATTCCGAAAGAAAGTTAGAAA
>JAIOAS010000301.1 GCA_019873725.1 Chloroflexota bacterium
CGCAGATTCTCAAAGTAGCGCGCCGCAGAACCGGTTCCTGCTACGGGACCTTCCAGAACTGCATAACCGAGCAACGTCGCGCCCTGTAGGGTCAACGTGCCTGATACATAATGAAAACCACGCGGCAACGTATCCACATAATATGGCGCTTGCAGCAACGTGTTGGCCGCCTGACGGAAGGTCAAGGTATAGGTGATGCGGTCGCCCATCGTCACCGCGCCGGAGGAAGGTACAGAGGTCTTGGTAGTAATCGAGACACCAGGGCGTAATGTCTGCACTGTGCCGGAAGTAGTGTACCGGCCCTCGTCCTGTACGTCGCCGGCGAAGGTCTCGTAAGTAGCCGTCCCAAAGTAGGTAAATTCTCGCCCAACCGTAAACGTGTTAGGCAGCGTTGCGGTGACCACGGCTTGCCAGGTTTGCGGCGCAACCATACTCCCTGGAACTGTCCAGGTGACATAAGTGGTCTCACCCACTACCGTCACATTCCCTGCACCAACCCCTGTGCCGTTGGAATCGGCATAAGTTAAACCCGAGCTCAACGTCGCCGTGTAAACAATGTCATACGCTGTAGGACGCCCATTAGCCGCGGCAGCCGTAAACGTCAAGCGCACCTGTCCGCCGCCCTCACCCAATTGTGCAGCATCGAGATATGAAGACGCATAGCTTGTGTTGACCAGGGGCTGAATCGCGGTCACTTGTCCTGGAGTGGCATTCGCCGGCGTATTCACGACCAACGTTGGCACGCAATCGGGAGCAGTAGTACAGTAACGTAGTATGCCTTGAACTCTCAAGTTGGCTCCATGAGCAATATCCGCTGGCGTACCCACATAGTTCTGCTGTCGCCGAACCGCATAAACCGTCATCGTCAGCACATCAGTGCCGGTAATTGTGCCCTGGTTGGCAAAGACAATCAATGCACCTGAATATGCAACAATGTTACCGGAACCTTCGATCGTGCGTAAGTCGTTAAGAGTACCCGTATACAGCGTGTATGCATGGCTTGCGCTAAGAGGATAAAGTCCATCCTGTAACACCACACGAGGTGAAGCATTATAAATGAGATCTCCCGCTGGTACATTGAACACCGCCGTGACAGTGACAAGCTCACCCGCGACAGCCTGTCCCACGGTGTTGTTCGTAGCCACAATTGAAGTTTCACTACTCATCACCGGAACTGCAGGTGTCAGCGGCGCAGCCAATCCCTGCGCTGCCCCTCCGCGGAAGGACAGCAGAAACACCAGCGCGGCTATCCCAATGCAGACCGCGCCCAACACGTACCGCACACGCTGGCGGCATGCACCCAACGACAATTGCATTTCCTTAACCATCGTAACCTCCTCGTCAAGTAAAACTGATTAAAGCGACAACAAACACCCTGGTTTACAGCGAGTCCCCCTAGCCCATCCAATTATAATTATACCATGAACATACCATTGCAGTCCAATCCATCAACTCGTAACCCACTGATGATCAACACCGCGCTTGATCACCGGTTTTAGTCCTGAATCCACCCACCTGATAGCAAGTCCATGACGAGAGCCGGCCCCATCTATGGCTCCAGTTGTTTCATAATCTCCCGCGCTTCGTTGGCCCACTGCTCTGGCGGTTGGGTATCCAGGAACTTTTGCAGGGTCGTCTTCGCCGCAGCCACATCACCACTGGCGAAATAGGCCTGGCCCAGGGCAAACAACGCCTCGCGCATCTCCGGGTTGCCTTGCACCGCCTGCTCCAACAGCTCAATGGCTTCAGCAATCCGATTTTGGTTCAAGTACAGCGTCCCCAGGCCCACCAGGGCCTCCGGTTTGCCCGGCGCTAAGCTCAACACCTGCTGAAACTCAGTCTCGGCTTGCTGTAAATACGTCGGATCCGACTGCGATACGGCGATTTGTAGATAAGTCGCACCGAGTTGATAATGGCTATCCGGGTCGTTGGGATCGGCTGCTAACGCGGCTTTGAACTCGGTAACAGCCGTTTCCATCTCGCCGGTTTGATAGGCCAGCACCCCCAGGTTGTGATGCACCGCCGCGGCCCGCTGCGGATCGAGCGCCATCGCCTGGGCAAATGAGGCTTGCGCCTTGGGATATTCGCCCAGGTTGAAATACGTCAAACCGAGCATAAAGTGGACTTCGGCGTTCTGGGGGTCGGTCGTAACGAGTTTTTCCAAAGCGCCCCGCGCCGCGGTATACTGTCCGGCATCCATCTGCGCCTGGATGTCCTCTATCCGGATCGGCGCCGGTTTCGACTTGGACGAAGCCTGGATCACAAAATACAAACCGACGCCTACCAACACCACAATCAATCCTACGATCAACAACCGTCCTTGTTTTTGCATGTTCCCTCCGAAAGGTCCGTAATTCGTCATTCGTTATTCGTTATTCGTCATTCGTTATCCCTGCTGGGGCTCTAAAAGTACGATCTGGGTTTCTTCAGCGTCGCTGCTACCGGCAAGCACTTTCAGACTGGGTTGCGGATCGCCCCATGTCACGCCCATCTCCTTCAAGAAGCGATTGACCGGATTGCGTGCCAACTTGAGATTGGGTGTCTTGTAATTCATCGGCACGACGATGTCCGGCTCCACCATGCTGATAATCTCGGAGGCCATGGCGGGGACCAGCCCCCCCGGAATACCCACGGGAATCAGCAGAACATTGACCGATCCCATCGCTTCCACTTGCGCTTGAGTGGGGGTATGCGCCAATTCGCCCAGGTGACACACCACCACGCCATTGACGTTCACCGAAAACACGACGTTTTGTCCGGCTTCAGCCCCCCGCTTGCGATCACGGAATGTCGCCACGCCGGTGATGAACAAGCCACCGATTTCGTACTCGCCCGGTCCTGCCAGCGTGCGCACAACACCGCGCAATCCCTTCCAACGCGCCTGGCGTGGCTCATCAAGCAGCTCACTTGAGGTGACAATCTCCGCACGACTGCGGGGTAGCACCAGTCCGGTTTCCTCTTCGTTGAATGGATCCATCACCACGGCCGGATACCCACGCTCGACAATGCGGAAACATCCCAAACCATACCATGTCAATTCCATATTGTTGGCTCCTCCAAGATAACAGTCTCGTAGTCTTTAGTCCGGTAGGCGATAGGCTGGTAGTCGCAGTCGATCACAATTTAAACAGTCGCCAGACTCTCCAAGTCTTAATCAGGCGTTTGCTTGCGCCAGTATGTAAGCTCACCAACGGGATTACAAGACACAATACACGCTGACCCTTTTGTAGTCTTTACTAGTTTGCGATCGACTGAGTCGATGCAGCAGCACACGGATGTGCCGGACATACATATCTATACATCTGATTATATGCAAAAGAGTCGAAATACAAAAGTGCATCCTACGTGAAATTGTGTTTGTCCCCACAGGTGAGTTATGCTATAATAAACACCAGAGGTAGGTATGGCTCAGAACACCTTGCAATTGCTCCCATCAGCGCAATCGCGCCAGTTGATCGAAATGGCCGAACGGGCCCGCCTGGGGCTAAGCCGTTTTGCCGACGCCGATGTCGAATATAACGCTGTGGGTTTGCAAATGTTGGATGAGTGGATCGATCGGCACTTGAGACAGTTCCCGCGTCCCTCCAAAGAGATCGTAATGGCCTGGGGGACTTTCTTAGGCGAAACCTTCCGCCGCAAATTTGGCGGTGAATGGGGGTTAAACCACACCGAAGGTAAACCTCATCTCGGTATCATCTGCCCCAAAGGTGAAGTCGACTTGCTTTTCATCGACGTTATGGATCAAATGCAGCGGCGGATGAAAGAAGGAATGAACGAGTCCCTGGCCTTTTACTACACCCTCAAAAGCGTTGAAATGCGAGAGGAATAGTGCTCGCCGATTAGTGCATTGACAGCGAAATTTCAAGACGCCCCGCCTGCTGCGGGGCGTCTTGCGTGGCTCTACATATTGCTCAAAATCCGGCGCAGGTCCTCTGGCGTGGCGGCGACAATGGGAACATAATCCACGCCGGGATAATACTGGTTGAAGAACGCCTCGAGATCGCCCGGCCATCCCTGCGGGTTGACGGCGATGACTTTGCGCGTGCGGGGCCCCACGCCGGCATCATCGGCGCTGCCGCCGATGGTCCAGTGGTACTTGCTCCATACACCACTATCGAGCGCCGCGCGCAGCCACGGATCGCCGGCCCCTGGTGGCAGGAGTACATACGTCCGGGCGTAGGCCTCACGCGGGGGCACAAAACCATGCGGAATCGCGTCGGGCACAGGGCGCGCCAGGACTCTAAACGTCAGCGTGTGGAGCACCTGTCCCTGCACAGCAATTTGCGCCGAGTATGTGCCCGGCGTCACCATCACCATTCGCCAGGTCGTGCGCGTCGCTGTACGGGTGGTTTGTCCCCAGAAGACTTCACCGCCCGTAATCTGCAACGTCGTCTGCTCCGGCGACGGGCCACCCACAGCCGTAATCTCGAACGGCTCGCCCTGGATCGCGGCCTCAGGGGTGATCGACACGCTCAACGGCGTGGGTGGTTCCACCACAGGCGGCTCCTCTGGGGGAAGCACGCCGCCGTCCACCACGACAAGTTCCATCGCATCCATATACGCATCGCAATGCTTGAACGGCCACAGGACGACGCTGCGCGCAAAGAACGTCACAGCCGTCCCCTGCGCGACCACCTCCACTGGCGGCACCTGGGCGTGACCGTTATAGATGTGCGCCCCTTCGCCCCAAACGACCGTGCTGGCCCAGGGATCCGTCCCTCCGGTTGGATCGATGCCGATGGTAAAGGTGAAATTGCGCACATTGTCCACCTTGTCATAATCACGCGCGCGGACGAAAAAGGGCCCCTCGCCGGCGCCATCGCTGATGCGGGCGTTATCCTGACCGCTGGACCAGGCATGCGCGTAGCCGGTGCCCCGTAGCCGCGTTCCCGGCGTTATGCCTTCGACACGCTGATAAACACCGGCATCATGAATCCGGTAAAAAGTAAAGAATTTCAGCCCGCGATTGCCGTCTTTAATGCGTAATGGATCGAGAAAGGGGGGTACCCGGTCGATCAACTGCATTTCGGGTCTTCCATATCCAACGGTGTTAGCCGGATCATGCGGAACCGGCCCACCTTGTTTCCAGAAAGCCACCCAATGTTCTGGCACGAAGATCTCGCCGAATTCTTGCCCGACATGGGTTTTGCGCCACCAACCGCCTTCAAAACTCGGGTTTTTCAACAGATTTGTCATGCCATCGCCCTCCTTTCCAGGCTTAAGAAACAAATTGTGTGGTATCAGTAGCGGAACGAAAAATTTGCATTACTCTCATTAAACTACCAAAGCGATACATTGTCAACAGCGCGAAATCCGGGGGTGCATTTCAGAATTGGGGCGACCGTTCCCTATATCGTGCCGCAGAGCACGCAGAGTTCACAGAGATTTAAAAATCCCTCTGCGTTCTCTGCGAACTCTGCGGTTA